>DAOWIJ010000191.1 GCA_030640955.1 Fidelibacterota bacterium | reverse complement strand
GTGACATGCACTACATCCGCATCGGTGACCGTACCAATATTCAGGACAACTGCACGGTCCACGTCACTACCGATACTGCGCCCACTGAGATTGGGACCGAAGTAACAGTAGGGCATAATGCCATTGTCCACGGTTGCACAATCGAGGATCGCTGCCTGGTCGGTATGGGCGCCACCATTATGGATGGCGCCGTCATCGGCGGAGGCAGCATCATTGCGGCGGGAACGGTGATCACGCCGGGCACTGCGGTGCCACAGCGGTCGTTGGTTGCCGGAGTACCTGGCAAATTACGCCGCCCGGTGACAGACGATGAGTATGCCGAGATAGTCGAGAGGGCCGCACACTATATGGAATTTGCCCAAATATATCGATCCCAAGGCGCAGGGCTGAATCCATGAGACAAATACCGTACGATCTGATCCGCAAAAAGCAATCCGGGCAGGCCCACACAGCCGAGGAAGTCCAATACCTGGTGGGTGCTTTTACCAGGGGCGAGCTGCCGGATTACCAGATGTCGGCATGGCTGATGGCGGTCTATTTCCAGGGCATGATTCCCGAGGAACGTAATGAGCTTGTCAATACCATGATCAATTCGGGGCGCCGCCTCGATTTTTCCCACCTTGACGGCTATGTTGCTGACAAGCACAGTACCGGCGGCGTGGGAGACAAGGTATCACTGGTATTGGGACCCCTGTTGGCGGCTTGCGGCCTCTACGTGCCTATGCTTTCGGGGCGGGGACTGGGCCATACCGGCGGCACCCTGGACAAACTGGAGGCCATCCCCGGCTTTCGGATCAGTCTCGATCTCGATGCCTTCCAGCGCCAGGTCGCCGAAGTGGGCATCTGCATGATGGGACAAACCAGTGACATCTGCCCCGCTGATAAAAAGCTTTATGCGTTGCGTGATGTTACCAGTACGGTCAGCTCGGTGCCCCTGATAGCCGGCAGTATCATGAGCAAGAAAATCGCCGAGGGTATACGGGGCCTGATCCTGGACGTGAAATGGGGCAGCGGGGCTTTTATGACTCGGCTGGAAGACGCCCGGGCATTGGCAAAAGTGTTGATTGAAACAGGCCAGGCCTTTGGTGTTCATACGCGGGCACGGGTAACGGATATGAATCAGCCCCTGGGCGCCACCGCCGGTATCTGGTGTGAGGTGCAGGAAAGTGTAAGGGCCCTGGAAGGCGGTGGTCCTGCTGATTTACTGGAACTGACCAGGGTGCTGGCAAGCGATATTCTGAAAATGGCGGGGCACTCTGATCCCGGCAAGGAGATTCAAGGAGCGCTGGATTCAGGCCGGGCCCGGGAGAAACTTGACCAAATGGTTGCCGCCCAGGGTGGCGATGTCAAGGCACTGGCCAATGCCCGACTGCATCAACCCTCTGTGACCATACCCTTATTAGCCCCGGCAGACGGCTATCTGGCGACTGTGGATACTTATCGCGCCGGCATGTCCCTGATTGAAGCCAAAGCGGGACGCACGCAACAAAGTGACGGCATTGATCCCACTGCCGGGTTCGCCCTGGATATCAAGATTGGAGATCGGGTATCCGCCGGCAGTGATATCGGCCGCTATTTTGGATCGAATCAGAGTTTTGTGGAAGCAGCGGCCAAAGATCTGATGGCAGCTCTATCCTGGAGCGGAGAATCGGTGGAGGCGCTGCCGCTGATAGTGGATTTCCAATAGCCTTACGCGAAAGACCACAATCGCCGTACACACAGAAAATCCAGCTTTTCTCACGACCGTAAATTTTATCTCTTCTGAGATTGCCTACCTAATAAAGCAATCCTAGTAATCCGGTAATATATTAGGTATTAATGCTCGTATACCTAAATTATTCTTGTATTATGATATAATTCTTATCTAATTTTGCGCTCAAAGTATTATCACTTATGTTGGATTCCGTCGATAAACAGATTATTGAGCACCTGCAGGACGACGCCCGCCAGACCGCCAGTGAACTGGCGGAGAAGGTGGGTATGTCGGTGCCCGCCGTGGCCGAGCGCATCAGGAAACTCACCGACCACGGTGTCATCAGCGGCTTTACGGCCATTGTCGATCCCAAGAAGGTTGGCATGGACGTGGGCGCCTTTATCACCCTGATCAGTGAAAGTTCCGAGCACTACGATGAGGTGATCGCCGCCGCCCGGGCGCATCCTGCTGTCATACGGATGATGAGCATCACGGGTGAAGGTTCCCACTATCTTGAGGTGCGCACTGAAAACACCAGTACCCTGGAAAAATTGCTGGGCGAGATCCAGGCCTGGCCGGGTGTCAACCGGACCGAGACACACTTGATCATGTCGCAATACAAGAAACACGGCCGTATCCCAGTGGCCGACGCCGTCATAAAACCACCAAAAACCGCGGAGAGGGATAAATGACATCTGAACAGTTGATTAAGAAGGCTAAAGACGAGGAAGTCGAGTTTATAGATTACCGGTTCATTGACCTGCAGGGCACCTGGCACCATTTCACGGCGCCGGTGAGTCAGTTCAATGACGCGGTACTGAAAGAGGGCGTCGGTTTTGACGGCTCCTCCATCAGGGCGTGGAAGGAGATTCACGAGAGTGACATGCTCATCAT
>DAOWIJ010000089.1 GCA_030640955.1 Fidelibacterota bacterium | reverse complement strand
TGAGCGAGGTAAATACAACGCCGCCAATATCGTCCGCAGTGCGAATGTGCAGGGGGAGCAAACCGATCTTGCGGGACTTAGCCTTCAGAAGCTCTTCGTCTGTGATACTTTCCTTCTGTATCAGTTCGATCTCGTCAAATATCCCCCGGATCATCTTTTGCACGTTTTCTTTATCGACTTTCGTTCGAATTCCCCAGTACCCGCCATTCGCGCGGATCCACTTATTGTTTTTTATGTTATAGCATAAACCTTGCTCGTCGCGCAGTTTTATGCCCATCCTGGAAGTCAGCGTACTACCGCTAAGGATGTATGACAGTATTTCCAGGGGAACCAAATCGGGATTACTATGAACGATGCCGCCCTCCAGGGGATTGAAAGCAATATCCACCCGGCACTGCTTGTAATCGGGGTTATTGAAGACGTATACTGACTTACCGGCTATTTTGTTCATGGTTGTAAATGGCAGATTTTCGTCCCCCGACTTCTTGACCCAGTTGCCCAAGGTCCGATCCAGCTGCTCCTTGATCCCGTCTTTGGTGAAGTCGCCCACAACCAGTATTTTCATATTATCGGGGCTGTAATATTTATCGTAATAATCAACTAAATCCTGGCGGGTCAGAGACTTCAATACATCGGCTTCACCGGCATATCTGACAGAATATTGATGATCGATAAATACGTGATTGAACATAGCATAGAATGCCTTCATGGTCTCTGTCTTTAGAAGGTCTTCAGCGCTTTTTACCATCCTGGGGCGAAGCTTCTCCATTTCCTCTTCCGGGAAGGAGGGCTCAACCAGGATTTCGTATGCCTGGGAGAGCATTTTATCGGTGTCCTTTGACAGGCAGTAGCCCTGGAACCAGATATTGTTCCAGCTTTGACCGACGTCGAATTGGAACGGCGTGAATGATCGTTCCTCGACAATTTCTTCGAAAGTTCTGTTCTTTGTGCCACGTTGCAGCATCCCGGTGGTATACAACCGTATACCAGGTCTCTGCCAGTTTTCGTCAAGGCGGCCGGTTTCTATCCAGCCGATTAGATATGTAGAGGGCACATCGTGGTCTTCGATCACGTATACGGGTACACCGTTTTGCAGTGTCAGTGAGTCTACCCGAGGTGCGACCGGGTTCGGCGAAAGAATATCTTCAATCGTCGGCATATATAGGGATCTTACATCCTTTTTATCCAAACCGAGCAGTTTCGCGAAGAACCCTCCGTTTCCTGCGCTCCGGGCATCAGTACTGATTTCCATTACCGCCAAGTCATCAGCTGTTGTATCGGAGTGTTTATCAGTGGGTTCATCATCCTGCTGAGCCGTATCAGATGCTTCCTCCTTGCTTTCGTCAGGGAAGGAATAGCATATCACCATGTTTTCCTCGCTCAGGTAATGCTTGACGACCCGCATAATATCTTCTTTAGTGACAGACAAGACCATGTCGTCCCATTGGTTGATGTATTCCCAACCGATATAGTTTTCATACAGGCTGATCGAAGAGCCAACCGAACTTGGTTTTTGATCGTCCGTGAGTTCGGCGAACAAAATCTTATTCTTGATCTTCTCCAGATCGTAATCGGCCACTGGAGTGTTCGCCAGGCTGTCGATCTCGGCCCAGAGAATCTTTTCGACTTCCTCAATTGTCGCATCCGGCATTAGTGATGCTGACACACTGAAAGTGGTCGGGTCCTTTGAAAGGCGCATTCCGGCGCCAGCCGATTTGCAAAGATTCTTTTCATCTACCAGCTTTTTATAAAGCCTGGAGGTGGCGCCACGCCTGCCAAGAACCTTCCCCGCCACATACAGGGCCGGCCCATCATCGCTGAAGCGGGTTGGGACCGAAAAATACATACTGATCCTCTCTTGCATGATGTTCGTATGCGTAAACTCGAGTATCTTTTTCCCATCTTGTGGCACCCGGCTGAACCGGGCCTTTGGCAGTTCGGGTCCCTCGGGAATACGGCCGTAGTATTTTTCCACCTTTTTAATGATTGCTTCGGTCTCGAAGTCGCCCACCAGTACCAGGGTCGCGTTGTTGGGTGTATAATACTTCTGATAATAAGCGTATGCTTGCTCCCTGGTGAGGTTTATAATGTCATCGGGCCAGCCGATTATAGGATTGCGATAGGGATGATACTTGTATATCAGCGTATTCAGTTCTTCCCTTCTACGACCGGTGGCGCTATTCTCCGTGCGCATTTTCCGTTCCTCAAGGATGACTTTGATTTCAGAATAAAATTCATCCTCGTCAAATATGCACTTGTGCATCCTTTCAGACTCGATATCGAAAGCCAGGTCGATTTTGTTCTTTGGCAACAGCTCATAGTATGCTGTCCGGTCGGACGAAGTAAAAGCATTAAATACACCGCCGTTGGCGGAAATCAACTCCGCGATTGTGCCCTTCTGGTAGCGCTTGGTTCCTTTAAACATCATATGCTCGACTGCATGCGCGATGCCCGTTTGGCCGACGGGTTCATGTTTTGAGCCAACATCATAGGTGAGCTCTGAATATATAAGCGGAGCGTTATGCATTTCGTAGGTAATTATCTTCAAGCCATTTTTTAAAGTGAATTCCTTTACCTTTGATTCGTCAATACCTGATAAACTTGATATACAGATGGCTGTCGTAAATATTATTAATAGGCCTGTCCGTTGCAGTCTCATTTGTTCTCCTTGAGTTAAGTTCAATTATGCGTGTTATCTGACTGTGGATCGCATCTACGGCGTGATCGGGTTATTCGGCCCGGCCCGCAAACGCTCCATTGTTTTTAAAGCTTCATTTTTTATGGTTTCATCCGAGTCGTTTGAGTATATCTCCTGGCAAGCGGCAATAATCGTCGATCGCTGCCGCGAAAACGCGAACCAGCCGAGGGCTTCTATCGTCGCAACTCTGATTCCAACAGCATCACTTTCATCCTGGGCAATTTCGAGTAGATCCGGGATAGCCCCGTGAAACCTGTAGTTTCTGAATGTGCGGATAGCGCCGTGCCGTTTCTTCAACGCCAGCTCTTTATCCTGCGCTTTAGGGACCAATTCGTCATTTACCCATTGAGCGGACCTCTCGAACGAATTGAGACGCGCCCTGCTTTCAATCGTCGCCATCAAACTGGCTGGGACCGTTTCGATCCGTTCAGCCATAAGCTGTCCCGCCAGGATTGGGTCGATATATTCCAAGGCTGAACGGCTCTGGAAGGCAACCCTTTCAGAATGGTCCGTTAAGATTTTTTCAACCAGATAGGGCAGGTATTCCGTTTTTCCTACTTCTCCCATCCATGCCGCGCTTATGCGCCTGATAAACTCGTGGGGGTCATTAATTGACTCCTTTAGCAGATCTTCGAATTGCGCGGTTCGCAACTGTGCCAGACATTTCAGCGCTTGTATGCGCGGTGTAAAATCCGGATCAGACCTGTAGACTTGTATCAGTTCTGATTCAAACTTGTTGCCTTGGTTCCTGAAGACGAGCGAGATGGCCAAAGCACGCAGCGCTGGATCTTCGCTGCCCAGCATCCGTTTCCACGGCGATAACTTGTTATCATCCAGTGCCAACTGCCGATTGAGTTTATCATGCCCATCGCATTTAAAGTGGTAGGTGGGATCACCAAACAGGTGAGTTTCCAGATAGTTCCAGTTTCTGTGTACCAGGCCGAAACGCACCCCATATTGCAGCAGCCCCAGGAATTCACTGGCCCAAATATCCTGTTTCACATTAACGGTATTGGCAATGCCTGTTGCAACGGCGCCTGATCCAAAGAGGTACTCCCCGGCAACGTAAGGGGGATTGATGAAGGCGCCGTTAAAACACTCGTCGAAGACTACCAGGTCTGGTTGAGGCGAAATAGTCTGAATATCCTCAATATGAATATTCAAATTGGCGTCGGCCAGCGAATCCTGCCGGATCAGCGAATCATCGAACGTCCCCTCGAACCATGACAGTGGCACACCAAATTTCTCATGATAGTACTGCTTGGTTTCCTCCAGCGGTTTGCCGCGTCGCTGTGCCTGCCGCAGCTTGCTGCGGAGAAATAGCCTGGCGGCATCTACCTGTCCCTGTATCGATTTACCATCCGGAATACCTGTGATATACTGCTCGGTTTCAGATCCGTGAGCATGAAATATCGCCAGGTCCAGCTCAGGGCGCTGCAGATAGTATAACACCAGGTCCTTAAGATCCGGTGTCATCTCGTGATACAGGTTCTTTAACTGTCCACCCGGCCGAAACAGGCGGGGAAACTGCTCACGAGTCACAAGATATTGATCTTCCCAGGAATTCAGCGACTCTGAATTGTAGCCGTGCCCACTGATAATCATGGCATCGTCGAGCTCATTCAGAACTGTCTTTTGCTGCGCCACCCGCTGCAGGTAAGTGCTGATCACTGCATATTTTGTTGTATCAGTCGTCGATGGCCAGATACGCGCGCTGTAAATATCCCGTTCAACGCGCTGAGGTGAATCCGGCGCCAATGAATAATAAAAAAGCAGTGAGTTAAGTGTATCCTGCATCAGAAAATTGAATCTGAGATCGAGGTCATCATAAAAACGATCCGATGGTACTGATGACACCCGCCAGGTTCGGCGGCCGGGATCCATTTTAAAGGCGCTCGTCAAATGGTGGGCATCTCGAATCATGGGTACCGGAATAGCACCGATAAAAACGACCCCCTCAAGTGGTAGATTCTCATCTCGCAGAGCAAGTATCGCCTCTTTAACGCTCTCCGGATTCGGCCACTGATCTACAACTATCTCGGCGGCTAAGCCATCCCGCTCAACTGCGTCCCTGTAAGCCTTAACCGCTTCAGCGGTGTGAGCATAAGTAGTGCTGTCAACGATAATCGCGAAAGCAGAGGAATGGCTGCGTTGAGGCAGATTTATACATGTCTGCATCAATACGGCAGCTATGGCCAACAAAGCGATTATAATACCGGTCTTCTTCATTCAACCCCCATTAATCTCTCTTGCTTCAAATGATGCCTCCTCATAGCGTTGTGTTCCGGCACGCGCTTCTCAACGATAGGCCCTTTCCACAGCAAGGCCAAAGTACCAACCCGTACCTGTGCCTGAGACCTGGTCAGCGTCATGCCCGGGCGCCAACAAATAGCCTTTACCGTTGACGATCAAGCGTGTATCCGGCGTAAGCTGCCAATCAAGGTTGGTATCCAGCGTGTAGAAGACTTTTTGAGCGCCGTAATAATCAGATTCCACCTTGGTTATCGCATCGTAGAAAAAACCGGTCCTCTCCGTGTAGACAATCGATTGCCCGGGTAAATATTGCTCGCCGGCAAAAAGGAGAGACCCGGTTAACTTTTCACTCAGGCGATGTTTGGATCCAATGCTGATTCCCACAAATGACCCGTGGTGGTAATCGAGTATCCCATTATATAAATCGACCCGTTTATAACTCTCGGAACCGCCCGTGACGCCAGCCGTTAATTCCCATTGCGGAAGAGGCTGAAGCGCTGCTGAAACACCTCCACGCAGGAACTTCCAGCGGCTTTGGTATACCTCGATATTCAAATCGGGGTGGCGCGCGGATTGCGGCGCAAGTTCACCTGACAGGAAAAAGAGCACCGCTGATGATTTTACCGGTATGGAAAGACTTGTGCTGAAATAGTAGCGGTCGGACCACCATTTGCCCTGGTCAACCGGGTAATTGCCTCCATCGACCACAGTGGCGGAAGCATCCTCAATACCTCCGTTAAAATCAGCGGATAAACCGCTTGGATAGCGTAAGGTGAAATCGATATCAATGGTATATCCGGACAGGTTATTAAGCCGTTCTTCGCTGGTCTTGCCCTCAAATATTACGGGTGTGTCCAATCCCCGAATCTTGTAGAAAACCGGGGTCTTCCACTGATCCATACTATAGCGTGAAGTGATAATCTGCTCCTGATAATCAAAGTATCCCACCTTCAATCCGGTCCGGCAGTACGATCCCAGTACCGCACCGAGGCCTGCCGCCAAATGGATATCGCGCCGGTCAACCTTGGGGCGAGGGAAAACGGTTTTGTACTGCTGGCTCACATTATAGAAGAGCGTCAGGCCCCAGGATAGCTTCTCTTTCAATATGATATCGGCATAGTCAATGTGCCAGTGCAAACCGTTGAGGCTGCTGCCACTGGTTGATGTATCCGCAATCAAAAATGGAATGCCGATATAGGGTCGGCTGTTCTGGATCCACGATATGTCATCCAGTACCTGCTTCTGATAGGTGAAACTGCCCCGGAACAGCTGCCGGCCGGGAAGGCGTTTCGCACCAGCCGTTGAGAAGAACATGTTATTGGATTTACCCGGGTCGAAAGGCCGTTTAAAAGTGTCCTCGGTTTGTCCGGTTTCAACCGCATAACGCACAATATCCGTCGCGGAGTCCTGATACAGCCAGGCCGGATTGTAAGGTGTCCATTTGTCCAGTCCAATATAACGCTGGACGGATGTTTCACCGGGGGCATATATCTGCCCCCACCCGATGCTGTGTACGAGCAAACAGAGGAGGACGATAATTATATGCCTAACAGTCTTCAATAGCAATTTTCCCAGCGGTTGGCTGCGTATTACTCACCCCCGGCATCCCATAAATACCCGATGGTGGGTTTATCGAGCACCTGGAAATCGAAACTGCTGTTATTATTATCCATTAGAACTGCACGGCCATCTTTGGTATCGGCGATCACGCGCTCAATCGATCTGCCCGTATAGGGGGCAAATCCACCGGCCAGACCGGCGTCAATGGTTATATCAAGCCGCTTCAGGTCGACTTCATTTAAATCCTCTTTATACTCCACGCCATCCATTATGGCCGTCTTGGGGATCAGGAGTTCATTGAATTGATCATATCCATACTGATAGGGATCATCCACTTTGACCAGCACAATGGCATTGTTCATCACGGAATACAAAAAGTCGATGCCGTATTTGTGATGGAGCTGTATCATATTGGGAGTATCAGGATTATCGACATCGCCTTTACCCTTGACATAATACTCGAAATCAGCGCCTGACAGATCAATGCTGTTTGGATTCTTATCCAGGTGATTGATGGCATCCTGGGCAACAATAACGAACTGTCCAGGACCGAGTGGATAGTCGGCGCCGCTGCCGGGAAACATATAGGCGTGGACGGCATGAATGTAATCCTCGTCAATATGGCCGTAACTGACATCGGCTATTATCAGACTGTCCAGGTAAAATGTGGAACCAGAGTTATTATACAGTTCGATGAACTGGTCGTGGAAATAGAAAGCTGGGTTAGGTGGCGCTCCACTATAGTAGATTTCACTAATGAGCAACTGGCCAATGAGTACAGGCACCATATAAAGGTCTATTTCATTATGGTCAGCATCAATCTCGATGTTCGGCGCATGCCCATTTAAAGCCAGTTCGAGGGGGAAACCCAGAACCCCCTCAACGATCTCTACAGGTATTCGCTTCGTGGCCGAGAAAGTATACTTGTCTGGCAACATTTGCTCCAGACAGGTCTGGCCGTTGCTATCTGTTTGGGCACTGAACGCAGTCTGATATGTCAGCGAGTTGACCATCACCGCGGCGCTGTCTACCAGGGTGGTATCCGTGGCAAAGCGTGTATAACCGAACGTGTCAATGACAGTAACGGTCAGGTCCAGCCGCACCGATTCCGGTGGGGTAACCTGTTCCGTGCAGGCAATCATCAGACAGACGAATATGATCAGATTGAGCTTCATGACTACCGTTGGAAAAGCCCGTCAATGATGCCGCTGTATTCAACACCGAAGTACAGGTTCGGATTGAGCCGCGTGTACGATTGCGTTGTGCCCGGACTGCGGCGTCGCTCATACAGAGGATGTGCATTGAAAATATTGTTTACAAAGAAGGAAACCTCAAACCCCTCGAAAAGCGATTTACTTACACGGAGGTTGAACAGCCAGGTATTCCGCTTATTCTCCACATTATGCCACCAATCGGGATGAACGCGTCTGAAACCTGAATAGATGGAATCGCCTCGCGCGCTTTCCTCAATAGTAATCACTTCTCCCAGGTGAGAGATGTACCCCTTGGGGAGACTGTCATTCAGGCCGACATACTTATCACGGTCAAACACGATCTGCTGGGCCTCCAGGGTGACCCAGGCCCCCAACTCCTTCACTGTAAACTCCAGCCGGTAATTGGCTATCAGGTTATCCACCCAGCGCGATTCCGGGTTCCAGAATGGTTTCACGTAGGCCTTAAGGTCGGGCTCATAGCGGAAGGAGGAGGCGTAATCGTACCCGTCATTCCAACTGTGGGTATAATTGTAGGCCAGATCCAGGCGCAAGCGCATACTGAGCTGGGAGAAGCGCTTGGTCTGAATTGATAATTCCACTCCATTTGATTTACTTTGCTGCGAGTTCTCAACTATCGAATAGGTATTATAAACGGTATCCTTGATCGTTTTACCGCTGGTGTCCGGTGCACCCGGCATCCAATTGGGGTAATCGTGCCTTTGCAATACCAGAGGAACTACCTTTGTGGAAGCAAACCCCCCCATCGTGGCTGAGGAATATCCCGTAATGGTCAACCCCACGGGGCCGATACGTTGGTCCAGGCTGATTTCCCTCTTCTCCTGCTGGTAGCCCTTCAGATTCAAGTTACGTTTGCTGAAAATATAGGTCGAGACCACCACCAGCCGGCCAGCTTCATCCGTTGTGTAACGGTTAATGTCGTCAAGATCGTAATACAGCAGGTTGGGGTATAGCATGCTTAACGGCGGCGCCTTCGATGTCAGGCCATAACCGACCCTGAGTTGCGTATTCTCGCCCCCGTAAATGACCAGATTCATGCGCGGATTGAGAAATGACCCATACCGTGATTTGAACAGATCAGCGCCTAACTTCAGCTCTTTGGGTTGGTAGATTTCAGACCGGACTCCCAACCGCAACAGATAGCGCAGCCCCAGTCGCCCCTTCAATTCGTCCTCGAAGTAGAAGCTGAGCAGATCCAGTGCTGGAATATCGTCATACGGCCTGGGCCGGTCCCGCAAAACAGAAGTGACGGAGGGAGGATACATTGGATCGAAGCTGCGCCCGGGACCGTCGTTCGACTCCCTGCGATAAGTCAAGCCGGTTATCAGTTCATGCTCTATACCGGAGAGTATGAAAGTGTGGTGATATTCGGTGCTGAAGAAGGTGTTTCGGGCCCTCCCTTTTACCCATAGTTCGGATATATAATTCTGAACGTATTCGCCTTCAGAAGTGCCTTCAGTCATGCGATCCGAAATATAGGTGTTATCGATCGAGATCAAACGCTTCTTAAAGGAATTTTGACGGTTATAGTTGTAAGAGAAGATGATATCCAATTTCTGTACGGGTGATATAAGTAGTTCGCTCTTGTGTGTATACCGCAAAATATAGTCGCGATTGTAGCGCTCTGAAAAGAGCAGGTCTCCGTCCCGCAAGCCCTGTTCGTCAAACGTCCGTGTGAAATAAAGTTTGTTGCTTAAGGTGTAGATATTCTGAAAGAGGTTGTTAGTAAGACTGACCAACCCGTAAAGCCGACTATAGCCGAAATCGGGAATCCGAATATCCCTGACACTGTTAGCAAAGTTGATATTATAGTTTATAGTGGTGTTGCCTGGCCGAATCCCACCACCCAGGTTGATCTCCATATTCTGGAGATTATGCTTCAACTTGACGCGATGGGGGACATTCTCCGACCGCGTTTTTACCTGTACAATACCTGATGTCAAGTCTCCGTATTTAGCCGAGGGGATACCTCGAATTACCACTACTTCCTGGATATTATCGGCCGGCAGCTGGCGCAGATCAATCCCCGAATTCTCCGATGTTCGCTGAATATCAGCGGTGTTCACCTTGGTATCGATCTGCATATTGGCGTTATTGGAGACAGGAACATCGTCAACTATGATCTGAGTGCCCATGAAGGCGTTTCTATCGGCGGCGCCTTCCGTTTCGCTGGTACGTATGCTGAATTGCTTCATTTCCTGCAAACCGGGATTGTCAAAACGTTGCCCCGGGACCAACTTGAGCACATCACTTAAACTGGAGGCCTGGATATGCTCGATTTCTCCTGATGATATTCGAGTGGTTGTTGTGGCATCCGACGGCAGAAGTTCTCTTTCAGCTATAACGACAATGCCACCTATCTCAAAATAGGTCATTACCAGTTCATATAATTTGTACAAGGTTGTATCGGGAACCAGGCGAATCTGCTCTTTGATGGTTTCATATCCCATATAGGATATGATAACGGTATAGCTGTCAGGTGCGGCAGAAATGGAAAAATAGCCATCCTTATTACTGACGCCACCAATGGCAGTGCCTTTAAGGACTATATTGGCATTCCACAATGGCTGGGCGTTTTCATCCACTATGCGACCTGAAAATAAGGCCGTCTCTTTATCAGCCGGATAGGCCGCCAGGCCGGTTATGCCAACCAGCAGGATTGCGCCCAATATGGTTTCCTTGATCAAAGACAATCCGTTTCCCGAGTTTGACTATCAAAATAGGGTGAGACCGAGGAACAGGTCCCCTGCCTCACCCTATCAGGATTATTATAATAAGCTACAGACAGTTCTTAGCGGAGTAGAACCATCCGTTTTGTGGCCATCTTTGTATCGGCTTTTACCTGGTAAAAATAGATACCGCTACTCACCGGGCGGCCCTCGTTATCCAGGCCGTTCCAGACCGCTTTCTGGTACCCTGCCGCAACGTTCTCATCCAGCAATGTCCGGACATTCTTGCCCAGGATATTGTAGATATTGATCGTTACATGACCGGCTTGCGGCATATCATACCGGAGTACGGTCGCGGGGTTGAACGGATTAGGATAGTTCTGGTGCACAGCGAACCTTGTCGGCAGACCATCATTCTCTTCAACCGCGACTATAGTAAGATCGAAGGTTATCGTAAAGGTATCGCTTGAGGTTATGGCCCCGACATCGTCAGACACCGTCACGAACCACTGGTAGGTGCCGTTTGGCCCCGGCTCGAAGAGATTGGAGGTATCTGTCACGACGGTATCGAAATCGACCACAGCACCCAGCAAGGCATAGAAGTGATAGTCCGAAAGTACGCCGCCCTCCGGATCGCTGGAAGCCGTCCATTTGACTTCAAACAACCCACCCGCAGTCAAATCAGCGTCAGTGATGGTGGCGCCATCAGCTGGTGCAATCAGGCTGAAAGCGGTTGGCGGTTCGTTCGGCGTCGTCGTATCGTAAACCATGATTACGCCATCTTTACCACCAACCCACAGTTTATAATTACAGTAGCGTACCTTATCGAGCACGTCAACGGCTGGTGATGTCATGGCGGTCCAGGTTAAGCCTGCATCGGTGGACTCGTAGATCTTTCCGTGCTCACCGACCACATAGACGAGGCTATCCGTGACAAACTCCACATCGTAGAGATCATCGCCGTCGGGGTCTGTAAAGACCTCAACCAGTGTGTCCCAGTCAGCGACTGTGGTCCGGTAAAGATGACCCGAGGAGGACGTTACAATCCCCACATCGCCGCGGAACTCAACCGCCCGCATGGCCATTGAACCATAGTCCTTTGCCAGTGTGAATGTATCCAGCGTGGCATTCGACAGGAGGATCTTCCCACTGCTGGCGGTTGCAATCACCTGGGTGCTCGAAATCGGCCAGAAATCATAGATCGTGCTTGTGCCTCCCCCATCATTCTTTATCCAGTCCCACGTTAAACCGCCATCAACAGATTTAACGATATAACCGGTAGAGCCACCGGCCAGAATCGTATCGGCGTCTACATAGTGCAGGGCGTTGTAGGTTTTATTCAGGATTGTGTCCAGGGGATTCACAACATAATCGAAGGTTGAACCACCGTCGGTCGTTCTGCCCATGTAGCCGTAGCTACCAGCAATCATGCCGTTATCGGCGTCAATGAACTCGCATTCATAGAGAGCTCCTACAGCGCCGGTAGCGTAATTGTCCGGATAGCTCCATGTGGCGCCGGCATCGGTACTGATGGTCATTTCCCCACCAATATAGCCGGTCATGATAATCTTATTCATTTCCGGCAGGGCGATACCCCAGAAACTGACATTAGGCCAGTCCAGCATGGGGGTCCAGGTTGCGCCGCCATCGGTGGTTTTGGCCCACTGGTTGTAGTAACCCAGAACGAAACCGGTATTCGCGTCGATGAAATTTACTGTCTTGATGGTTTCACCGGCGCCAACACTGAGATTAACCCAGGTATCGCCACCGTCAGTTGTTTTTTCAACATTACCATCTTTGCCGGCTACAAATATGGTATTGTTATCCAAAACTTCAGCCACATAGTTTATGGAGTAGTCTGTGGTATATGGTCCGGTGTGGGCGTATGTTTTACCACCGTTGGTCGATATAAACTGGGTAAAGCTATATCCCGCGATCACGAACGTGGAATCGCCGCCGCCATCCACTGCATAAATCCTGGTGCTCTTGGCATCGGCCGGGAACGGCAGGCCCGCATAGGCCCAGGTAACACCGCCATCATGGGTGTACATATTAACGCCGCCAACCCCATCATTAAGCACCACACCCAATGTTGCGCTGATAAATGCGATGTCGTCTACGTTATCACCAAATACAGCGCTTTTAAGACCGGCGCTCATATCAACCCAGGTAACGCCGCCGTCCAAAGTCTTGAACGCGGAGGTATCATCGCCTCCAAAAAAGACCGCCGACTCGGAAACCACCGACAGACAGTATACGTCCTCTTTATAATTGGCCGTATCGCCAACCATGGACCAGGTGGAACCACCGTCGATGGTTTTGTATACATAACCATCGTCAGCGGCGCCATACCCAACTGTTGCGCTGGCAAACTCGATGACGTTCCAGTCAGGGCCAAGGGTGTCCCGCTGAACGCTCCAGGTGACTCCTCCATCGGTAGTCTGGTACACTTCCCCGCCACTGCCGGTCGAGGTATTGAGGACCCAGCCTGTATTGGCATCAATAAAACTGCCCTCGCTCATGGTAGGCTCGATAGTCATTGACTTTACGAGCTCCCAGGATTGCGGGTATGCATACGCCATCATGCATATCATTAGTATTAGCACTTTTTTCATTGCGTTCTTCCTTTGCTAGCTTGTTGTAGATGTTCTGTAATAAAAATCTGGATGAAAATCCGCACGTCTAGTATACCCTTGGGTAATTACCTTGCTCGCACTATCCAATCGATAAATTGGGCATAAATGTTAGGCCGCGTACTATTAATATTAAAGATAATGGTGTCTTAATAAAACCAATTTAAAGGAATATCCGGGCCGAGCGCAATGTCTTTCAATAGTGTTAGCAGCAACAAAAGATAAATCCCATGGATACGCTCGTCAATTACTCCATGAGAGATTGCAGCGCGGCATAGCCCTTGAGCGGCTGGTTGGTTTGTGCCTGGTAATCGTCTATTAAATCTCTGACGGCCTCCAGATCGTCTCCAGACTCCAGAGTTGTGCCTATCGCATCTAACGTAACTTCTGATAAAAGGCCAATTTGATATAGAACAGACAGGAATGGACTCATGGTCCAGACCGCCTGATGAACTTCTTTCCTATCTTCTGAAAGGAAGGCCAGCAGCAGCTCGGCGCTATCTGCAACGACGTTGATCCATTGGCCCTTCCATTTTCTACGCACCCTTGATGCATGTGGCTTTAATACTGTCCTGACGCCCTTAATATTAGTTTCCTCATATACCTTTAAAATGATTTGCAGGCCGCGGGCAGCCCCAGCTTCAATAACCGGCTGCAGCCTTGTTAATGGTCCGGGAAATATATCAATAATAGCAAACTGTTCTGCTTGTTCGAGCATGGTTTGAAACCGTGCGTATACCTGCTCGCTCGAGTGAATGTGATAAACATGGTCATCCCATTTGGGGGCATCAACAGTAGCCAGGGCCTCTGCGGCACTTTGTTTGAGCATTAAGAATTTTCGCTCGAAACGATCCAGCATTTCTTCATGAGGCACGGCGCGATAATGTTTCCGCTCTCCTTTCTCAACCAACAGCACTCCCTTTTCTTCAAGGGATTCCAGCGACTTATACGTATTTGCTGTCGGCTTACCAATAGCCTTCGATATTTTGTAACCCGTGGCCGGACTTTCACCCAGGAGAAACGCATAGATTCTAGACTCCATGTCGGTAAGTCCCAGCTCCATCAGGCTCTGAATTCGATGACTCGCAGTCAATATTACATCTCCATTATATAGTAGCAGTACGGGCTACTATTATAATCATAGTTTGATGGCATAGCAAGCAAAACCTTGCTTGAATTGCAGCAAATTCAGGAATTTCTTGATACGAAAACAGGATGACGTGGTCAGTTGTACCAAAAACTAAGAGAGAAATTGCACGTTTCAAAGGTTTAGTTAACATCTCCACTAGCGTCCAGCTTGGTCACTATTGGTCAAACAATTGTCCCGCCGCCTGTCCCGCCATGGGCGAGGAGCCATTTTCATCCAACCACCCCGATGGCGGGATCCCATCCAATATCAAATATCCAATATCAAATATCCAATATCAAATATCTAATATCCAATATCTAGTATCTAGTATCGAGTCTCACTTCAGCAATAACAGCTTAACGGACTCGTGTCGGCCTCCCGCCGCCAACCGCGCTATGTAGACGCCCGCCGGGATATTCCGGCCCGAGGAATCTTTGCCATCCCAGACTGTCTGATGATGGCCCGCCGGCTGATGGCTGTCCACCAGGCTGATAACCCCCCGGCCAAGCATATCGTACACGACCAGGGTCACATTGGCTGCCTCTGGTAGGTCGTACTGAATCGTGGATGTTGGATTAAAGGGATTGGGGTAACTGCTTAGACGGAAATACTCAGGCACCTGCTGCGGTTCATCGTCAATAGCTACCACCTGGGCCGGGTAGGCCAGCTCCAGCATCACGGGCAGGTGGTCGGACGCATAGTACAGGGCATTGGCGATATCCGTTGGCACCACCCGGTTATCCCCGGTGTTAATGCTGGTGTTAAGGTGTTGACCATCGTTGCCATAAGCCTTGTAACTGCCCGCAACGTAGTTCAGCGGGCCGCCGCCGGCCAGCATCTGGTACGACAGCAGGATAAAGTCGAAGCGGTCGTCCAGCCCGGCTGTGGAACCCCCGTCACCAATATTACCATAACGGGTACATTGAGTATGTATATCGGCAAAGCTGGCTTCGTCGTGCCAGGCGCCCCGCCGGTTGATGGGGTCCTCCAGGTCGACGGCCATGCTGTCCATGAGCAGGCTATAGCCCGGTTCACTGCCACTGTAGAAATTGAAGTCGCCGGCAAAGGCGTAGTAATAGGTGCTGTCGTGGTTGGCAACATGCTGGGCCAACTTCAGCGTCTCTTGGTAGCGCCTGTTTTCTTCGGTTGTGCCTTGGCTGGCTTTCAGGTGAGCGGCAAAAACGGTAAAAGCAAAAGATGTATCCGCATGATCGATTATGGAAAAGGTGTAGCCGTTAATATCGCGCAGAGCAGTGCGGATGCGGAT
>DAOWIJ010000188.1 GCA_030640955.1 Fidelibacterota bacterium | reverse complement strand
ACGCCCCCCTCGGCCAGCACCTTTTTCTGTCTCACTTTCACCTGCCTGGGGCCTGTGCCGAACTCCACCAGGTGGGCCGTGGGCCAGGCCGTTCCCACGTACATGGTTGGCTGGCCGGTGCGCTCAGCAAACTTTCGCTGGGTCTTGGTGATTGACGGACTGACCACGATGGAGTCCCGCAGGTCGCCATCATCCACCGGCACCAGCTGGCGGGCCCGCTCGGCAACGGGCTTCAGGGCCTTTCTCATGGCGGCCTTGAGCACATTCTTTTGGGTGCCCACATCCTCGATCATCATGAGCGCCTTATCCAGTTCGGCACCGCCAATCAGTTCAAAATTGAAATACGCGCCCTGTGCCATCACTTCACCAGCCTGGCCAGGATCTCCCAGCCTTCCCGCCGATTGATCTCACGGACGGATAGTATCTCGTAGTTTTCGCTGTCGTGCACAATACGGTGGCGGGTCGTCAGGCCATCCTCCCAGCGGATGCGGAACACCAGGTCCTCCACGGTCACGGTCTGCCGGTTGCGGTAGCGTTCCATGACATTGGCGGGAATCACCTGGGCCCAGACCGTCAGCCAGTTTGCGTACGTTTCCTTGGGCGCACCCACAGTGCCCTTGCTGTCGGTCACCGACTGGATGGTAATCTGTCGATCGAGTTTGCCCGCCTGGAGCATTACTTGCCCGGTCCGTTTTTCAGGTGCTCCCAGGCCAGGCCGGATTCGATCTCCTCCATGGACCACTGACAATACGCCAGGTTGTAGGCCCATTGCAGGCGGTCCTTCGGCTCCTTGCGCTTGGGCGCTTCATTAAATGAGTGCCGCGATACCGGGTAGGCCATGGAGCGCGGATCCATGGCGATAGTTGGTATGCCGGCGAGAACCGCATCCACGCCCGATGTGGAACTGTAGGTCACCACGCACGAGGCGCCGGCCAATACTTCCGCCAAGTCCCCGCGCAGCACTTCCGTGCCACCAACCAGGTGAGGCGACTTATCCAGGGGATGCGGCCGATGTGCCACCGTGTGGCCGTCAGCCTGCAGATCAAATATGGTCTGGCGCACCCAGGAGCGGATATCGATGTGCGCCACACTGGCGTCGCCGGGCATCTGCCCCATGACCAGCACGTATTTCTTGCCGGGCTTCCACGGCTTCAGCAGATCCTCGAACTGCTCCCAGCGGTCCGGCGGTGAATTCTCGTTGCAAAAATCGGCCAGACCAGTTTGACCGTTGTAGCCGATGGAAGTCATGGCGTACCGGTCGCCGAAAAAGCCCCGCTCCATCACCAGGTAGTTGAGGCCCCGCTGGCGCTGCTGCACCACAATATCATCCACCCGCCGATGGTGCCCCCAGAACACCGCCAGATCGGCGTCGCGGGGCACGTAGCCCTTGACGATTTCCGCGGTCAGTCCGTGCTCGGCCAGGCCCTTCACAAAGGCCTCGGCCCAGGGCTGGTGATGAACTAAAGTCTGGTGCACGTGTATAACGATTTTCATGGCTCGCTCCTTTCAGCAATGGCGCTAATTGTGCGGCCGGCGGTTCCCCTGGTCAACTTCCCCTGGAAGGCGTCTGTCTGGCACCACCACTCGGTAACCTGGTAGCCGGCCTGGGTCAGCAGATCCTCCAGTTCGCCGGGCGTGTAATGGCGCACGTGATAGGGGAAACGATCCGAGCTGAACGGCAGCACCTCCTGGTTGGGTGTGCTCACAATCAGCCTGGCGGCCTGGCGGGATAAAACCCGCAGTAAATCTTTCGGGACGCCGACGTGTTCAATGATCTCGAACAGGACCGCCGCGTCAAACTCGCCCTTGGGTAACTGGGGCAATACTAGCTGGAAGTATTTGATGTGCCCGTGGCGATAGTGCGTACAGGCATAATCGATCGCCCGCTTGGACCGGTCCACCGCCTTTACGTGGATCCCGGCCTGCGCCATGATCAGGGCGCCGTATCCGCAACCGCAGCCAACGTCCAGCACAGTACCGCTTAACCGGGTGGCAGCAAACTCATAGCGGGCCACGTGGTCCCCGCGAATGCCGCTGATGGAGGGGGCTGTCTGGCGCTCAGCCACCGAGCACCTCCTCAAGCCGGGCCATGGGAAAGACTGTGATGGCGCTGTCCGGCGCGCAGTTGAGCACCTCCACACCCACCTGGGTAAGCGGCCCCACCAAGGTATCAAAGGGCGTAGACATGGATTCCAGTGGCAGCGGCACCTGGTTGGGGTGCTCGCCGAACCAGTGGCTCTTGCCGTCGGGGCCGGGCTTCATGTCGTAGCCCAGCAGAATAATTGTTGATGCGCCCAGATGCACGGCCAGATTGATGGCTTGGTAACCGCTGCTGCTGCCACCCCCCTCGGTGCCGGTGCGCAGATAGCGCGGATCCGCCTCAAGCCCGCCCCACTCCTCGCGGTAGGCCAGCGACTTAACATCGGGGTACAGCTCATCGGTCCAATCGCCCTGGCACTTGATCTGACCGTCCTTGGGATCTAGCTTGTACCGCAGGCCCACCTTGACACCCCCGAAGCCAGGGACACCATCGTGCCACTTCCACCATTGCGCATCGCAGCCGTAGAGCAGATCGGCCCATGGCGCCGGGCGATAGGCATCGTTGACGGCGATCACCCGCGCCTTGTCACGGCAATAGTCCACCTGCTGCTGGGTGAGGCTGGGGCCGCCGCCGATGCACACCACCGTGGAATCGGGCCACAGCCGCGGCACCGACCAGAGGCGGTTATCGTTCTCCCCTATCATCTCAAAACCGCACCACGTATGGGGCCACCAGCGACTTCACCGACATGGGTACCTCGGCCACAATCGTTCCGGTTATCACCGGCGACCGCATGCCGTACAGGTGCTCCATGAGCAGCTTCATGGCGTGGAACAGCCCGTCGATCTCACCGGCGTAGGTGATGGGACTGCCGCTGCCGTGGCCGGCCACAAACTTGATAGTCACATCCCCGGTGACGCCCCGGGTGCCGGGCCAGGTCGCGCCAAAGGCCGGCGTAATGCGCCCGGGCGTGCTGTCGGTATCTACCCTATAATTGCTGGCATCCCAGGTCTGGGTGTTGCCGTCCGAGTCCAGGTAGGTGATGCTGGTCACCGACTGCAGCGGCGCCCTCGGTATCCAGATCGCGCCATCACGGTAGTAGAGCGAATCGGTGAACCCGTCCAGCACCAGGTTCCATGTCTGGGCGATAAAGGCTCGCCAGGTCTCGTTCTCGATCCATTGCCGGGTCACCTTGATCAGGCCCTGCACATACTCGTAATCCGCGTGCGATGACAACGGACTGGGCTGGCTGAGCCGCAGGTGCGTAAAAGCCTCCGATTCGGTAATCGGCTCTGAGGCCGGTGCTGTTACCAGTGTAAACGGCATGGCCTATTTCTTCTTCCTGGAGCCGAACCCCTTCCGGCCGCCGCGCTTGGTTTTGGACTCATCGGCCTTACGCGTCTCGACGGTTACCTCCTCGGCCACCTT
>DAOWIJ010000117.1 GCA_030640955.1 Fidelibacterota bacterium | reverse complement strand
GGGAAATCCCGGCACAAGTCCCCTCATCCCAGCTTTCTCCCGGTGGGATAAGGAGGATGCCGCCCCGACGCCAGGCTTTCCTTTCCCTGGGAAGAAGGCATTTTTTACCAACCACTGCCAATACTTTTCTTCCGAGGAGTTTATCAGGGTATGAGAAATCTGCCACCGACTTAGGGATCCAATCAGACTCCTCTCAAACGGCTAAAACGCGACTTTACACTAAAAGATTAAGCGAACTCCTAGTGTCCTACCCTAGCCGGGACCAGGAACCGCACGCCCACCGTTATAACGATACCCGATATGTCCACTTCCGGGGCGCGTCCGTCCCATTTGGCCGGTTGGGTATTGCCCTCATCGGGTGTGTATACCCATTTGTCACTAACACCTCCCAAGCGGTACGAAATACCGATGATATAATCCCGTTTGGGCCCTGAGAATATTTCCACATCCAAGCCCGGTGCTACAAACGGTACCGGCACAATGGCGTCGTTTCCCTCATCATCCCGCTTGCCGAAAAGACTCACGCCGGCCTCCACTTTGGGCAGCAGGGCTACTTTTGGTGACTGGCGCAGGCGCTGGCCCCCCATGATGTTCAGTTCACCGCCATTGAGACGGTGAGGATAGCCGTCCGCTGTGGCATAGCGGAATCCCAGGCCGAAGTCAATATTGCGCATGGGCCTTAGACGGAAAGCCAGACCGATGTCCATGGCCGATGCCATTACAGCGGGACGCAGGTCAACCTGTAGTCCCGCCAGGTAATCCACGTGCTCCTTGGCCAGATAACCTGGCTCGATATCTCCCCACTGACGCAGTACCTTGGAACGGTTGCCTGTTGCGGCAACATCACCAACGGCCGCATAGGCCACTGGCTCACCTGGTACATCGACGCTGAACTCGCCCCAGGTTTCCATGCGGTCAGGCTGTGTAATCTGGAACAGCATGCCCGGCTTCAACCCCATTTCGCTGCCCAGCATGAGGATCAGCTCGTCGCCGTTTACTGATACTACCTGTGATTGCAGTTTATAGAATTTGCGCAGCTCGCTGGAGAGGGCCCGCCGGAACTTTTGCATGGTATTACCACGGGAATTGCCTTTCGACCCCCCGGTATGCGTGCTACTCAAATTGAATGAGTAGAGGGTTTCTCCCGTTTCAATATCGATATTCCTGATTTCGGCACTGAGATATGTTTGTATATTGCCGGGGTATTGCTCCTTTCCCTTTTCATCCTTTCCCTTAAACACTTCCTTAACGGCAGCCTTAGCCAGACCTTTAAGAAGGGCTTTTGCGAAAAAAGTACCCAGGTTGTCATCGTCGTCGTCGTCATCATCGTCATCGTCATCATCGCTAGAGCTCTTAGGCGGCACACCCTTCTGTGAGAATAGCAGAACGGTGACACGCAGTGCCTCATCGGCGGCGGCGATTTTGCCGATCTGGATGGCTGCCGAATCGTCTACCAGTCCCAACAAGGCCAGGTCCTGTTCCATAAGGATGGATTCCAAGTCGTTGCGGTCAATTATTTCAAACCTGCCGAGCCCAGCCGCCACAGATGATACCGAACGGTTTACCTCAGTCGCGATTGAATATTTCTCAACGGTATCAACAGGAGCATCGGTGGGGAGTAGCACCAGTCTTTTCTTCCGGGTAATTAAATCGTTGGTAGCACCACTATCCTGTCCTGAAATAGGGATACCTGTTATCGATACAAATAAAAGCATGATCGAAAATCGTACTATGGAGTCTGGCAAGTTCATTTTTTCCCCTTGAGATATTGGGCTGTGAAGAAAGCGCCTGGCTAATCTTAAACCTTTGGTAAATATTATTCCGCCATATAAGCAACAACCAGAAGATATATCAATATACCTGAATTAGCAAGATGCAATCAGGCATTGAATAACCGTGGTTTAATTCCCTATATTGCAGGACTCTTATTGATATAAGTTCAGGTCCTTTATGCTTCCACCGAGCCTGAACGAAAAACACCGCAGGGAGGGTACCATGACGTATTCAACAATAACCGATATGTTTCTCCAGTCCACCACCAAATACGCTGATAAATATCTATACTACTCCGCAAATAAGAAAGGCATGTGGGAGGGTCTGCGGGGCACCGATATCCGAACAACCGTAGAAGATATATCGTATGCCCTGGTATCCCTTGGACTTGGGAAAGGTGTCCAGGCTGCCATCCTGTCCAATAATAGCCCCCGTTGGGCTATGGCTGATTACGGTATCATCTGTACGGGCGGCGCCACCGCGGCCATCTATCCGACTTTGCTCCCGGCACAGGTAGCCTACATATTGCAGCACAGTGAATCCAAAGTTGTCTTTGCTGAAAATAGGGAGCAGGCCGAGAAGGTGCTGGAAGTCTGGGACGACTGCCCCGATTTAAAGGCCATGGTCATGCTGAATGATGGCAATGTCACCGGGCAGGACGTGGATAAGGAAGGTCGCGAAGTACACTCCTTTTTCGATTTCCTCGAGCTGGGGCACGCCTACGGCAAAGAGAAAAGCCTCGACTTTGAATCCATGTGCAAAGCCCCACAGCCGGATGATCTGCTAACCCTGATCTATACTTCCGGTACCACCGGCGATCCTAAAGGGGTCATGCTTTCTCACAATAATCTCGTTAAGAACGTTCAGTCCACCCTGGCGGTGATCGAAGTCAGCGATCAGGACAGTTTCCTTTCCTTCCTGCCGTTAAGCCATTCGTTTGAGCGCATGGGCGGTCATTTTCTCGCCTTCAGTGTTGGCACGACAGTCTACTATGCCCAGAGCATTGAAAAGGTAGCGGAAAATCTACGGGAAACAAAACCGACGCTGCTTATTGGTGCGCCCCGCTTTTACGAGAAGGTTTATAATAAGGTGGTTGAAAATATTTCTACCGCTCCGGCATTGCGACAGAAGATATTCTGGTGGGCCATGGAACAAGGTAAACAGGTCCTGGCGCTGACCATGGACGGCATCGAGCCAAAAGGCTTTTTAGCCTTTAAGCACGGCCTGGCGAATAAACTGGTGTTTTCCAAGCTGAAGGATAGGGTTGGCGGCAATATCCGGTTCTTTATCTCGGGTTCAGCACCCCTGTCAGGTGAGATAGCAGAATTTTTTGCCATGATGGGTATGGTTGTGCTGGAAGGTTATGGACTAACCGAAACATCGCCGGTGGTAACCGTCAATAAGCTGGAGAAGTTCAAATTTGGCAAGGTGGGTCCGCCTATACCCGGTGTT
>DAOWIJ010000139.1 GCA_030640955.1 Fidelibacterota bacterium | reverse complement strand
TAGTGACAAATGGGTATACACACCCGATGAGGGCAATACCCAACCGGCCAAATGGGACGGACGCGCCCCGGAAGTGGACATATCGGGTATCGTTATAACAGTGGGCGTGCGGTTTTTGGTCCCGGCCAGGGTAGGACACTAGGATTTCATCCAGTCGTCCATCACGGTTTAGCATCCATAAGATAGCCGGCGCCGGGTTAAATACACAGGCTACAAATTCCCCTTTTTAAGCTTGGCAATCCGGCCACCGGAAAGGGTAGTTTCCGGCCATCCTTTCTGATGGACCGACACCTGATACGCAATATAATTAAACCCTGCCTATGGAAATCGCCCAAGATATTGTTATAATAATATTCAGTATACTGGTCATTGCCAAGGGATCCATCTGGCTGGTGGACTCGGCGGCCAAAATTGCCCGGCGCCTCGGTGTTTCAGATCTGGTCATCGGCCTGACCATTGTGGCCATGGGTACCTCGGCGCCTGAATTCGGCGTTACCATCCTGGCCGCTATCCGTGACTTCAGCAATATTTCCGTAAGCAACATCGTGGGCTCCAATATCTTCAACCTGGGCTTCATTCTGGGTGGCACGGCCATGGTGCAGGGCCTGCGGACCAGTAAAAAGGTCGTCTTTCGAGATGGCGCCTTTCTGCTGGGTGGCGCTCTGCTGGTCACGTTGTTTCTGTGGAATTTGACACTGGGCAGAGTCGAAGGCATCATCCTGTTTTCCCTGCTGGTATTCTACCTGGGATATCTCTACTTTAAGCGGGAAGCTCCCAGACTTGACGAAGTGGGCCAGCGCATAGATGGCATGCACTGGAGCGCCCCGCTGTTACTGCTGGCCGGTATCGCCATGGTGCTGGGCGGCTCGGTTTTCATGGTGGAAGCTGCCATCAGTCTGGCGCGCATCATGGGTGTCTCCGAGTGGGTGATCGGCGCCACCATTGTGGCGGCGGGGACCTCGGCCCCTGAATTCGCCACCTCGATCAGCGCGGTCCTGCGGGGCCATCACGGCATTTCGGTGGGCAATCTGATCGGCAGCGACATCTTCAACGTGTTCGGCGTGTTGGGACTGGCGGCCATGATCAGGAACCTGACCGTCGATCCCATAGCCCATTCCAGCCTGCTCATGCTGGTGGGTATGGTTGTGCTGGTACTGATCTTCATGCGTTCTGGTTGGGAAGTCTCCCGGCGGGAAGGCATGGTACTGGTAATCCTGGGCCTGGCCCGCTGGATATACAGCTATTAGGTAACCTGCTGCGCTTTACAGCCGCTGGTACTCCGTCGCCAGCCAGTGATCAGTTTTTGGTATTAATCAACCGGATCCAGATTATCTCTCCAATTCTGGACACGCCGCTCGAATTTCTTATTCATGTAAACCATTGTTCTATTGCCAAAGAGTACTCGCGCCTCGCCTCCTACAGAATGGATATGAATAGGGCTATCGTTGTCGATGCGTTCAAGTTCCGTCGACGTATCGAGATCATATAAAACAGTTTCAATTACCTTGTCACGTTGACCCCTGCGATGCCCGGAGATAAGCAGACGATCATCAGGTAGCCAGAAAAGAAGATTTGGAGGAACATCCCAATCCGGTGTTACGTCGCGATTGGTTGCCGCATCATAGAGTGTATGCCGAGCAGCATCAACAGTAAAGGCAGAATAATATTTACCACTTGGAGAAAAATTGATTCCCTTATGCGAAGTAATATCTAAGTCCTTGCTTGCAGGATTATACCTATAGATACTCCATCCCAATTCTGTATTTTCCCTATTGAATCCACGGATATAAATAGCATTATCATGCTCCGCCCAGTGTAGATAGTATCCCTCTACATCCAAGAATTCGGAATTGCCTGTTTCAATATCAAGAATTCTAACACCCTCAGAGTCGAATCCAGCTCCTCCCTCTCTGTACATCCCTACGCAAAAGGCTAGCTTGGTCTCATCTTCTTTCCATGACATTCTTCTAACATTATTCTCAACATTGTAAAGGATCTTACCTGTGGATATTTCGACAATTACATGACGCATTCGCCCAGGTGGTTGTCCATGCTGACGCGCGATAAACTCAGCCATGGCAACATAGGTTCCTCGGGGTGACACCTGAATAAAATTGAGTGATCCAACTCCTTTATATACTACCTTCGTTTTTCCCGATTTTATATTTTTGACGTATATTTTATTCGATTCACCAATCCTCGAATAGCCACCGTTGCTGTTAATGTAAGAGCTATTACCGTTATAAATGAGGTTATCAAGCGGCGTCTGTGCTCCAGCTATTGCCGCGAGTAAAATCCAAATATTGAATATCATATTCCTGAATGTCATATCTTTCACATGGCACTATGGCAACATTTCGTCTTTTACAGCCGCTGGTACTCCGCCGCCAGCCAGTGGCCCACGGGACCAAATTCGCCGCCCTCGCTGAGGTAAAACACCAGGCTAAGGTCGTCCTCCCCTACACGATATTCCACCGTATACTGCTCATCGGCGTATTGCAGGGTAATGGCTTTGTCTGAGGCCGTCCAGGTACCGGCGCCGTTCTTGAGGGGCTGGCTGGTCTCGTAGCCGCCGGGCGTGATCCGGAAGGCGCCGCCCTCCTTCAGGGCCAGTTCGGTCCAGCCGTCGATGGGAATGAGGGTATCCAGCGTGTCCACGTCATCGGGCCAGCCTGATATGATGTGCAGCTGGCCACTGCGCCAGGCGCCTGCCAGCTGCTCGGCGGGATCGCCGGCCTTGTCCGCGTCCGGCGTGGCATTGCAGGACCAGACCAGCAGCACAACCGCCAATAGTTTTCCGGTATCGGTCATGCGCAAGAGTAGGCAATTAATAGAGAATTGTCAATAGGAATCGCGAACGCCTTAAGAAGCGATTTTCATTGCGAGGGAATGCCGTCACGAAACTTCGGGATCGCAGTGACAAGTCCCCCTCACCCCGGGCTTGAATGTGGCCGAATGGTTACGTCTCTAGTCTTATGGGGAAGCTAATTTTCTAAAACCCATATCTGTAGCCAATGGATAGTTTTACTCTGCCCAAGTCTTCCATTGTTGTGTTGTATTCTTCTTCAATTTCATCTCTGCGATCATACATGCCCGATGTCACTATATACATAAGGTCCAAATCAAGACCATGACCCTTTGCATCTCCCCACATCCATTGTTGACCAACGCCAACCGTCAATCCGGGATGAGCTTCCTCAATATCCTCCCCACCGAACACGGTGACCAGAATCATACCATTAGTCCCGTAGTAGGCCGATATCCTTGGACGCCACGTATTCCCGATATCTTTTAGGTAATATTTTATACCAAGATTATAGCCGGTACCAGCCAAGCCTGTTGTCCCCACTCCCGCTGTTAAAGAGAGATTTTTTTCAACTCCATATTCTGCATTGGCGCCAATAACACCATAGGGAATACCGATACCTACGCCCAACGAACCTGCGCTTTTTATAGGAATCATTTCAATCCTTGAAACATCACTTAATTGATAAGTAACAATTGAACCACTTTTTAATTCAACTTGAATGGATACGTCAGGCACAGTATAGATGATTTTCCCTTTGATCATATCACCGCTAGTCAGGTAGATTTTACTTATCTCTTGGGGAAAAACAGTCGATGCCATCAGGAGCAGGAAAATTAGCGGTAGCTTTTTCATGATTAATACCTTCCAGGTAAGCTGTGATTATAGTTTTTGTGAAAGTAGGATTCTATCCCCGAATCGGTCTTATTCCATAACACCTCCACTCGTTGACTGCAAGAATCGGTATGCTTTCCCGCTGCTCGGAAACAGGACAACACTATCTGCTTCTAAAGTAAAGCAGCATAGCATCATGCGCAAGAGTAGGCAATTAATCGGGGTTTGTCAATAGGAATCGCGCTACTTGGTCCCTGTAATCTGACTTACAGCCTCCGCCAGTCCCTCGGATAGAAGACGATTGATCGAGCCCTCAATATCGTATGAAGTAGTTCTAAGAATTCTCCCGGACTCAACATCAATGATTCGCATATCGATTGTGTAAACGGTGCCAAGTTTCCCAAAGGAACCGGCCAGCATCTGCTGGGCGCCAATCAGTTGCCCGATTTCCACCGCGCACTCGTTGGAAGTACAGCCCGTCAGCTGAAAATCCTGCTCCTGTAGGATTTGCTCCATCT
>DAOWIJ010000271.1 GCA_030640955.1 Fidelibacterota bacterium | reverse complement strand
TCGTGGGGCCAGCCGTAGGTGTCCAGTAACGCCAATCCTGTCTTACTCCTACGAAAGGCCCTCCACCACCACGATCTCCTCCTCCGTCAATCCGTACAGCTCGTATACCAGTTTGTCAATCTGTCGGTCGGTAGCGTTTATCTGCCTTTGCAAGGCTGTCTTGTCGTGCTCGGTGCGGGCGGCGGCCAGCTCCTTATGCAGGGCCAACATGCGCTCCACGAGTGATACCATCTGGTCGTGGCAGGAGATGTCGGCAGGATTAGAGGAGTCGATCTTCTTAATTGGAAGCCTTGCGATATTGGTCTTTTTCACTTCGGCCAAAGCTTCACCAACTTCTGGATTAAGCGTATGATAATACCAATTCAATAGACTTGAGTCGATAATACCAAGGAGATAAGATGGGGATGGCGATTTTTCCCCTGGTACAATTACATGCATATTATTCAAACACAGAAATTGATCAGTATCAATTGTAGCAACGATGCTATCTCCAGTTTGTCGTATAACGAGTTTGACAGTTGCATCGAAGTTTGCGGATGGTCTTGGCTCCGCTAGCCAAGGTCCAAATTTGATGTATCGCGATTCAAGCGGCGATATCTGATAGCGACTTATATCAGATCCTCTTAAATATGGCCGGTATGTTTTATCTATGGCATAATCGCTATCGTATGGTCGTTCCGCAACGATATTCTTAGTCTGCGGCGGTTTGCCTTTGCCAATCTGGTAGGGCTTAATACCAACATTTATTTGACATAGCTCATCCAAGCCTTGTGCTTCAATATGGCACTTTTGGGCAAGTGCCATTTCATTGGTGGTCATGAAAATATTTATAACATCGCCATCTGCTTGACGCCAAAGCTTTTGGCTATGCCTAATGGTCCGGCCACTAATCTCTTCGCCGCCTCTAATCATCAATGAGGGTGCATCAACCATCATAGTAGTCGGTTTCCATTTTGCAGGATTGGACCGTTGTAGGATAACAATTAGCGTGTCTACTGTAACCTTTGGGAACACCGAAAACCGGAAATGAACGATGTCAACAATCCGGGTTTCATTTACTACAAGACACCTGATTGCCTTCTGTAATAGATTGGTGAGCCAAGGATTCGGAATAATCATCCCATAAAACCCATCTTTGCGAAGAAGATGGGTTATTGCTTTTTCTAAAAAAAGCTGATAACTATCGAGTTGGTAAGTTTGGCTAGTATATTTCGCACTAATATGCAATTTCTCTTCCACGGTGAATAACGCCCCATACGGCGGATTCCCGATCACCGCATCAAATCCGCTCTTCTTTGCGTCTTTGTGGTTTATAATCTCCGGGAACTCCGCCTCCCAGTCGAAGACGTTAATCCGATGCCGCTCCTCCTCGTCAAACAGCTCCAGGTTCTGACCCTCGTAGAAGTCAGGACCGATGAGACTGTTGCCGCACTTGATGTTGCTGCCCAGGTCGGGCAGGGCCCGCTCCCGGTGGAAGTCCAGCACCCGCTGGAGGGTCTCCCCGGACTCACCTTCCAGGACCTTGAGCAGCAGGGCGAGCTTGGTGACCTCCACGGCCTGGGTGTCGATGTCCACGCCGTAGATGTTGTTGAGCAGGATGCGTTTGCGCTCGGCAGTGGTGAGGCGCCAGTCCCCGCCACTGATCTGGTAAATGGGGGAGGTCTTTGTGGGGGCACGACGCGTCGTGCCCGTACGGTTACGCTGTTCTACGTACCAGTCCCGGTGCCAGTCCAGGAGCAGCTGGTAGGCGCCCAGGAGGAAGGAGCCGCTACCGCAGGCCGGGTCCAGGATGCGCAGCCTGGCGGCTTTGCGAGGAGTCGACTTTTCAAGCAGCTTGCCTACCGTATGCTTGACGATATAGTCCACGATGTAGGTGGGCGTGTAGTAGACGCCCCCGGCCTTTTTCACCTCGGGTTTATCCTCTACCTTGGCGTGGTGGCCGGCCGTCAGGAGGATGTCCTTGCCCACGAACTGCTCGTAGACCTGCCCCAAAATATCCGCCGGGAGAACGGAGAATACGTAGGGGCTGTCGGGGTAATAGAGGTCCCTGAAGATGTCCTTGAGGACCTTGTCGTCGATCTCAAGTCCCAGGGTGAGCTGGTCGTGGTCGATGGCCCGGTCCTTCTCCTTGCGGAAGTGGAACAGCCCCGAGTTGTACTTGTCATCGGCCTTGTGGTAGATCTGCTTCAGCCGGGCATAGACGTTGTGGCCGTTGAGCAGGGCCTGGAGCTGGCCGTAGTCTTCGATGCCCCGGTCCTGGCAGATGCGCAGGAAGATGAGGCGGTCGATGGTACGCCCGACGGCGAAGTTGACTTCCCGCTGGGTCACGTCGCCGTTGCGCAGGGCGATGTTCCGAGCCAGTTCGTCCCGCCAGGCCTCGATCTCCCCGAGAAAGGCCTTGTCCACCTCGGCGGTGCCCCGTTTCTTCTTGCTGGACTCCACGAAACGGTCGAAGGTCCCCTTGTGGATGGCGTCTTTGGAGAACAGGCCTTGCAGCTCGTCCCAGCGCTCCAGGTACTCGGTGAACCGGAGGTACATGATGCGGGCCTGGGAGGCCTTGTCGGTTTGCACCGGCCGGATGCGGCAATCGTAGACGGCGAACTCCTCAAAGTCGGTAAGGATGGACAGGGGCAGCTTGGCGGACCAGGCGTAGCGCCGCAGCTGGTAGGCCAGGTGGGGGTCGCCCTTGATGTCTACCAAGGGTCTCTTAGCCTCCAGGAAGAATTTGCGTATGCCACCGACGCGGAAACTGTAGTCCGGGGCCTTGTGCCCGCCCCCCACCTTGATGCTGTCCTCGTGGACCACGTCCTTGTAGGCTTCGGCGAAGCCCTGTTCGTTGTGGATGTCCCAACCCAGGGCCTTGAAGAAGGGATCGATGTACTCCAGGCGCACCTGGGCCTCGTTATAATGGCCGGAGCGATAGGCATCCAGGTTGTCTTCGAAGCGTCGCACCAGCTGCTTCACTATCCGGGGAGCGGTCATAGGCTACCTTACTAACGGGTGATCGGTCAAGCGTCCGTTACTCGCTTGCATGATGGGAAATATCCCGCGGCAAAGTAAGGATTACGGCTCAGCGGGGCAATGGGAATTGTAAGTTCTGAAGATGATCTTTTTTAGCGGAATCTTCCGTACTGCTAGCCTGATCTAAACTACCCTCTCGCTAATCGAATAACCCTTCGTGCCCAGACCCGCATATCATCGAGCATAATATAGATAGTGGGCAGTATCAGCAAAGTAACCACCGTGGAGAATGTGAGACCACCAACAATAGCCCGGGCCATGGGGTAATAGGGGGGACCTTCCCCACCGATCTGGGTATTGCTCAGTGACAGGGGGACCAATCCTAATACGGTGGTGGCGGCGGTCATCAGAATTGGCCGGAGTCGTTCAAAGCCCGCCTGGGCTATGGCGTCTTCCCGCTTGAGGCCCTGGCCTCTCAATTGATTAACGTGGTCAATCAACACGATTCCATTATTCACGACCACGCCCATTAATATGAGGACACCAATCCAGGCCATCAGGGAGAAGGTAGTACCGGTCATGAGGAAGAACCACCAGACCCCAATAATGGCGAAAAGAATGGAACTCCAGATCGCGGCCGGGAATACCAGTGATTCAAATAACGCCGCCATCACAAAATAAATCATTGCCAGGGCCATGAGAGTATTCACCATCATATTTCGGCCGGTTTCATCTTCATAGCTGAAAGCGGAACCAAAAGTCCAGCGATAGCCGGGCGGAAACTGATACAGATCCATGATGTCACTGATCTTCTTCTTAGCATCGTCCATGGTCATATCGCCCAGGTTGGCGTTCACGGACATGGAAGTGATGCGGTTCTCGCGGTGGATATTGCGAGGCCCCTTCTTGATTGTCAGATCAGCAACAGCCCCCAGTGTTATGGGGCTCTGTCCTTCGATAAACAGGGGCAGATTCTCAAGGTCGCTGATAGTACGTTCATCAACGGCCTGAAAATGCAGCCGTAAATCGATCTCGCTCTCGTCACCCCTGACCTTTGGCAGATTCATGCCGCGCATGGCCGTGGAAACGATCTGGGCGATACTGCCCACGCTAAGGCCGTACTGGCGGGCCCGGTCTCGCCGGATAACAACCTGTACTTCCTCATCGCCGGCCTCAGCGTCGGAACGCACGCTTTCAAAATCACTGGCCGTTTTAAGCAAACGTACAACATCGCTGGACAGATCAAACAGCTCTTCACTGGATTTACCTACCAGTTGTATTCCGATCTTCTCTTTGCCGCTGGATCTGTTGCGATCCAGGCTCGGCTCCCCGATAGCCAACTGTGGCATGCCCTCCATAATAGCCTCTTTGATCTCGGAGACCGGCCGCTCCAGCTTGTCGTCCAGCAGGTAGATCGTGGAATTGGCATAATTGGTGTTGAAATAGCTGTACACCGATCTGATCTGAAATTCTTCCTGGTTAGCGAACAGATATTCTTCTATCCGATCAACTGCCGCTTCCACTTTGTCCAGCGCATAGTCGCCAGTAATATGATAGCGCAGCCAAAGACGCTTGTTGCTGCCTTCCTCAAACAGGTCCTTTTTAACAAATTTCATGGGAATTGCGGCTGTTATAATCACCAGCAGAGTGATCAGCATACTGAGCCGGTGGTGATTCAGAGTCCAGCGCAGGACCTTGAGATATTTGTGCTGGAGAGCGTCGATAACCGTCTGCTTTTGGCGGCTGTTCCGGGATTTGATCCGGGAAGCCAGTAAAGGCACAACGGTCAGGGCGATGAGCAACGAGGCGGCCAGTGCGAATACGATTGACAGCGCCACGTGTTTCATTTGAATGGCCAGCTCGTTATTATCGGAGATAATGTTTGGCAGGAACACGATGGCGGTAGTAAAGGTACCGGCGGCAACTGCCAGGCCGACCTCCTTCACACCGAGCAGCGTGGACTGGTTTGAAATGCCATCAAGATGGTGCCTGCGGTGGATATTCTCTGTAATCACGACGGCATTATCCACCAGCATGCCCACGGCCAGCATCAGACCCATCATCGAGAGGATATTCAGGTTCAGGTCCATGAAATACAGCAAACCCAATGTAATCACCAATGATGACGGCACGGCCAGGGCCACTATCAGCGTTGTAGCCAGGCGTCGCAGGAAGAAATACAGTACTAGCATGGCCATCACCGCGCCCAGCATACCGGCCTTGAGCAGTTCATTCAAAGAGCTGACAATGCCTTCACCCTGATTATCCAGGAAAATTATTTTGATGCCATCCATCTCGGGCAGTTTGGTGATATCCTCGATCTCGGCGACAACGCGTTCAGATACTTCCACAGTATTGGAACCGGTGGTTTTGAAAACATCAAGACCTACAGCAGGTTTCCGGTCAAGATGACGGCCATAAAATTGTTCCGGGTGATCATAAGACACCGAAGCGATATCCCTCAGACGCAGTTTGCTATCACTAATAATCAGGTTACCGAATTCCTCGGGTGTGCGCAGTTCACCGATGGGGCGCACTACATACCTGCGATTATTCTCGTCAATCCGGCCAGCCGTGGTCATGAAATTGGCCTGCCGCAGGTCACGCACCAGTACTGCCAGATCGATATTGTGGGCGATAACCCTATCCAAGTCCATCTCGATCCGTATTTCCCTCGGTTCGATACCATATAAATCGACTTTAGATACACCGTCAAGACGTTCGACTCGACGCTTGAGCATACGGTTAAGCAGATCGTATGACCCGGAAAGGTCGCGGTTACTGGAGATCCGGAAATTCAGGATAGGCCAATCGGCTGTTGAAAAGGAATGCACGTAGATTCTGTCCAGGTCGTCGGGAAATATGTGACGGATGCCATTGAGCTTCTCCTTAGACTCCAAGGCCTTGGTCATGGTCTCCTCGCCCCAATTGAACTCAAGGAAGATAGTAGCCTCATTTTCCCGGGAGTCGGTATACATCTGCTTGATGCCACTAATGGTAGCCAGCACCTCTTCAGCAGGACGAGTGATCAAGCGCTCTACCTCTTCCGGTGTAGAACCCTGGTAGGGGATCTCGATATAAATACCCGGGAAATCGAGGTCCGGGAAGAAGGCCAGCGGCAATAGGCGGCCTCCAATAGCGCCGATTAGAATCAAGCTGGCAAAAGCCATCAGGGTGGTGACAGGGCGTTTGAGGGAGAAACTGGTGATATTCACTTACGGATTCTCATACGGATTGACCATCCTGGAACCAATTCAATCATCGGATTGGATAGAGACCGGATAGGTCTTTCGATCCAGGACCGCATACATCACCGGTATAATAATCAGGGTAAGCACGGTTGCCACTGTCAGTCCACCGATAACCGTGATGGCCATGGGGGCCCGGACCTCGGCGCCTTCCCCGAAGCCCAGAGCTAGAGGCATTAATCCAAGGATAGTGGTCAGTGTGGTCATAAGAATAGGTCTGAGCCTGAGTTTGGCCGCGGCAACAATGGCATCCATTTTATCCTGCCCCGTTGCACGCAATTGATTGACGCGGTCCACCAGCACGATAGCATTATTGACCACGATCCCGGCCAGCAGGATTACTCCGATAAGCACGACCACACTGATGGTGGAACCGGTTATCCACAGAGCCAGAATTACCCCGGTAAGAGCCAGCGGTATGGTGAACATGATGACAAATGGATGCAACAGCGATTCGAATTGCGAAGCCATCACCAGGTAAACCAGGAATATTGCCAGCAGCAGAGCGAACTGGAGCGACTTGAAGGATACTTCCATCTGTTCGTTCTGGCCGGTCAGTCTCGCGTCAAATCCGAGCGGTAAACGAGTCCCGGCCAGTATACTGTTTATTTCAGCAGCGGCTGTTTCAAGATCATCGCCGATAAGGTTGGCATTAACAATGGCGACCCGCTGCTGCCCTGTACGATGTATCTCGCCGGGGCCGGTCTCCACAACTATGTCGGCCACCGATTCCAATGTGAGCGGGTGGGCGCTTTCGGGGTTGATAATCAGATTGCGGACATCGTCCACCGATGCCCGGTACTTTTCATGGGAGCGCACCAGTATATCAATTTTCCGGTCGTGCCACGAATAGCGGGTAGCCACGTTTCCTTTAATGCGGTCTACTACGCGATTGGCGATCTGGTAGACCTGTAACCCAAGGGACGCGGCGCGCTCACGGTCAAAGGTGATCTGAATTTCGGGTTGACCTGCGGCCATAGTCGATTTGACATCGGCGAAGAGAGGTGATGCTTCCAGCTGTGCCGCTATCTCCTGACTGACCTTTCTCAGCTTGCGCAGGTCAAAGCCGGAGATCTCCACCTCAATGGGGGGCCTGGCGGTGAATAGTGTCGGTCTGGCGAACTTATATTCCACGCCGGGCAATCGATCCAGTTCAGTTCGCAGCATACTCATGGCTGCGGCTTCATCGGCGCGCGTTGAACCACTCTCCAGCGCTATGCTCAGTTCACCCCAGTTTTCACCCCCCTGTTCGGGGTTGGCGTCCATGCGGTTGCCTGTACCTGCCACGGAAAACGTACTGGAAATCAGGGGGACTTCAGCTGCATGCCGCTGAACGCGAGCGATGTATTCATCGGTTTTGTTAAGCGGTGTACCAGGGGGTAACCTGAACTCTACCTTGAATTCGCCTTGAGATAGTTGCGGGATCAATTCAGCGCCTAAGTCCCTGGCGATAAACAGCGAAAATGCGAAAATCCCAAAGCCCGAAGCGAGCACCAATACCGGCCGCTTCAAGGCCCAGACAAGCATCTCCGGGTACCGGCGTTCCAGCGTATTATAGCCTCGGTCAAACAGTTCCAGCAAGGGATTCATGGCCCTGCGCGTACCCTTTGAGAGTAACCTTAAAGCTATAATGATGTATCTGGTGACGAAAACGGGTGCAGTGGAGAACAGGAAGACACGCGTTATGCGCAACCAGCGGCCTGCTCTGGTTCGGGGCTCAGCCAGTACTGCCGCCTCATCGATCGATGTACGTTTTTGTCCCAGTGAAGCCAGCATCGGAATCAGGGTGAGGGCCACAATCAGGGAAGCCAGCAGTGCGAATGTGACAGTCAGAGCCTGATCCCGAAATAGCTGGCCGGCAATACCTTTCACAAATACAAGGGGGAAGAATACTGCCACACTCGTAAGGGTGGAGGCGATAACCGCCATGCTCACTTCCCCGGCCCCATCGCGGGCTGCCTCAGCAGACCCCTTGCCTTTAGCGCGGTGCCGTGATATGTTCTCCAGAACAACGATGGAGTTGTCCACCAGCAAGCCGATGCCAAGGGCGATACCGCCCAGCGACATGATGTTGAGAGATAGATCGTTCCCATACATGAGGTTGAAGGTGGCTATTACCGAAACAGGGATGGAGATGGATATGATTACGGTGGCCCAAAAATCCTTCAAGAAGAAAAACAGGATAATTACAGCTAGAATGCCGCCGATAATCGCCGCATTCACTACTTCACCAATGGCTTGGGAGATAAAAGTCGATTGATCATATACGAGGTCCAATTTGTAGTCGCCCGGCAGCGTTTTCCGAATCTGGTCCAGGCGGGCAGTAACCGCGTTGGCTACGGCTACGGTATTGGCGTCACCTTCCTTGTAGATGGCAATTTCGACGGCCTCTTCGCCTCCCATGCGGGTGATGGCCTCGCGTTCTTTGTAGCCCTGCTTGATTAATGCAAGGTCGCGCAGGTATACCGGTACGCTACCATGTTGGGCCACTACCAGATCGCCCACTTCTTCCACGGACTGAAACTGGTTGATTGTTCTAACCAGGTATCGGCGCTGTCCTTCACTCAAGCGTCCGCCGGACAGGTTCACATTCTCCGAGCGGATCTGGCCGGCGATCTGCTCGATAGTCAGGTTTAATTGCGACAATCTGCCGGGATCGATAAGCACCTGAATTTCTTCTTCCAGCCCGCCACTCACCTTCACAGCCGCTACTCCAGCAACCGGTTCAAGCTCTTTTTTAATCTCTTCTTCCGAAAATCGCCGCAGGTATTTGAGCAGGTTGTCATCAAAATTGTTGTTCCCGTTTCCATTTGAACTGGCAGGAATGATAGCCGCAGGTGCTGAGTCATCCGGACTACCGATCTTGTCCTTGAATAAACCGAGGCGCATTATGGGATCAAGGGAAGGGTCGAAGCGCAGAATTAGCGGTCGCTGAACATCGAGTGGGAGGGTCAGGGCGTCCAGCTTTTCCCGGACTTCAAGTCCGGCAAAGTCCATATTGGTGCCCCAGTCGAACTCCAATAAGACATCCGATTGTCCGGAACGGGAAATCGATCGAACCTTCTGCACATTCTTTACTATGCCGACGGCCTCCTCGATCGGCTTGCTGATAAGGTTTTCCACTTCGGCGGGAGCAGCGCCGGTATATTCGGTCCTGATAGTCAGTGTGGGGAAGGACAGGTCCGGCAATAGATTGATTTTGAGCCGTGAAAGAGATACCAGGCCAAACAGCAGGATAGAGATGGTGAACATGGCGACAGTGACTCGCCGTCTGATGGAGATACCGATAATATTCATAGGGGTTCAGTCATATTGATCAAGGTCGACGTTGTTGCGGGGAGCCGTTGGAATGAATCCTGGTATCGAGGCTGCGGTATTAATCGTTGAGTATGACGACTTGGGCACTGTCCCTTAATCCCTGTTGCCCGGTTGTAACCACCCAATCCCCTGCTTCAAGTCCCTGGATTACCTCGTAGTGGATAGTGTTCACCAGCCCCAGACGTACCACCGATCTGTAAGCCACACTGTCGCGCACTACAAAAACAGTCTCTTGATTATCATCTGAGAGTAAGGCTTCCTTAGGCAGCAAAATAGCGCCGGCATGTCGTTCATGCGTTACATTGACCCGGCCGAACATACCCGGCTTGAGCCGGCCATCGGCATTATTTATATAAACGGTAATTTTCACCGTGCCGGTAGCGGGATCCACAACGGGACTGATCAGATCAACCTGACCGCGATATTTTTTCCCAGGTATTGCGTCCACAGACAAATCAGCTTCCTGGCCGGTCTGCAACTTCTGAATCTCGATTTCCGGGATATGCAGGACAGCTTTCAAGCTATTGTAGTTGACAATGCGGAATGCCGGCTCATTGGCTCTGATCATATTGCCCAGTTTGATAGATCTTTCCGCCACAATTCCATCAAAGGGAGCGGTAATCCTGGTATATGCATATTCCAATTTGGCAAGTTTGTGGGTAGCTACCTGGGCCTCATAGGCGTAGCGGGAACGCTCGAACGTTTCTGCGTTGATCAGGTTTTTGGCGAAGAGCTCCTTATTGCGCTTGTAGTCATTCTCCAACTGCTTCAAGGTCGCTTTGGCTTCTTCAAGCCGGTAGGATTCACGCCCATCTTCAAGGCGGGCCAGCAAATCACCCGCACTCACAATCTGGCCCTCTTCGACGGCAATTTGCTCTACAATGCCGTTGATCTTGGCAACTACGACTGCATCGGATTCGGTCTCCAGCGTGACGGGGCCATTATAATGAGCGGCGATATCACCCGTCTGGATGACCTGAGCCTCTACCGGGAGCGCCACTACTGCTTTCTCTTCATCCTCCGTTTTGTTTTCCGCATTGGCCTTGCAGCCGACATAAAAAATTGAACATAGCAGGGGTAGTAAAACTAAATTTTTAACTTGGTTGGGGCTCATTGTTCGCACTGCCTTCAATTACTGATTTGTTCCGTATCTGATTAATAGACTTACCTAACCGGGAATTAGTTGCCAAGACTGAAAACTCACCTTAAGACGGGACCCATTTTAGGGAAACCCTCGCACTTCCGATGGAAATAGAGGGGCTGGAGGTGGTGACTCCCCGCCGATGGCGG
>DAOWIJ010000049.1 GCA_030640955.1 Fidelibacterota bacterium | reverse complement strand
GGCCCTACAACCCTGGCCATAGGCCGCCGGGACAGGGAAACATCACCCGTAATGCGGGCGGTGATGCCCCTTCCCGCCAAGAGACCGGCCAGCAACCGGGCGGTTGTTCCGGAATTACCGGCTTCCAGATCGGATGAGGGACTGGTGAACTGTCCACCCTGGCCGTCCACCACTACGGTATGGAAATTAGCACTGATTGGTATGCCGCACTGTTCCAGGCAGGTCCGTGTTGAGGCCACATCAATACCCGGTGTGAGATTTTTCAGCCTGGATTTCCCATCAGCCAGGGCGGCAAGCATCAGTGCTCGGTGCGAAATAGATTTATCACCAGGCAACTTTATATTCATTAGTATCGGGCTCCTAGGTGCTAGCCGGTACCTGCAGAGACTTGCCCAGGGCCACAGTAACCCGGCTCAATACATCCATCAGCTCTGTAAACTGCTCTGGCAGCAAAGCCTGAGGACCATCAACCAGCGCGTGCTCGGGATCGTGATGGACATCCACTATCAGACCATCCGCGCCGGCGCCAACCCCCGCCAGGCCCAACGGTATTACGCTCAACCGGTCACCCGCGGCGTGGCTGGGATCCACGATAATCGGCAGATGGCTGACCCGCTTGAACACTGGTATAATGCTTACATCCAGTGTGTTCCTGGCATGATTGCCGAAAGTACGGACACCGCGCTCACATACGACCACATCACTGGTACCATGGGACATCAGGTACTCGGCAGACATGAGTGTTTCATCCAGATTTGCGCTCATGCCCCTTTTAAGCAATACCGGCATACCCAATTTACCAACTTCTTTCAAAAGTGTAAAGTTCTGCATGTTGCGGGTGCCGATCTGCAGCATGTCCGCATATTGGGCCACCAGCGGAGCCGTGCCCGGGTCAACAACTTCAGTAACTACCGGCAGGCCGGTCTGTTCCCGGGCCTCAGCCAGAATTTCCAGGCCGGGTTCCCCCAGCCCCTGGAACGAATACGGCGATGTGCGCGGCTTGTATGCGCCCCCTCTCATCATTACAGCGCCACCCTCAGCGACCAGCTTGGCAATATGGATCGTCTGTTCCCTGGTTTCTACCGCACAGGGGCCGGCAATCATGGCCACCTGGCCGGAGCCGAAGGCAACCCCGCCTACGCGCACTACCGTATTTTCCTGCCTGGTCTCACGGCTGGCCAGTTTATAGGGCTTCGATATGGGAATGACCTGTTGTACTCCGGGCAGACCTTCCAGATAAATCCGGTCCTGCGTGCCTTTGTTGCCAATCAAGGCGATGGCGACGTTCGTCTGGCCCTGAATGTGATGGTCCTTATAGCCCAGTTCCCTGATGCGCTCCTTCACTCGTTCAATCTCTGCTTCCGTGGTCAAGGCGTTCATTATTACTAGCATCTAATTTCTCCGTTTTATGGTTTCTTTTACCTGGTTGATGGACCGGGATAGATTGTCAATCATCTCCACGGTATAAGGGTTATAGTTTTCCAGGTCGTGGAACAGTTCAATACTATCGTAACAGGTCTGCTCCACTACCAGTTGCAGGTCCTTGAATCCTTCCGTATCTATGGCTGTAGGCGTAATTCCGTAATCCTGCAACACCCGGCCGATAAAGTGGGTAATGCCCTGGCTGCGGGCCGCCAGTTGGTCGTGCTCTTCAGGCGGCATTACATGTACCCTGAGCCCAACCCGCTGAAAATAGTTTTTCCAGCTCTCAAATACATTGCCATCAGCTGAAACTGGTGACATCATCATGGGCAGTCCGTCAAACCCGTGGTGGCCTGAATCGGGACCGAACAGGGGATGGGTGGCAATCGTATGTATGCCGGCCGGGAAGTGCTCCTTCATCACGGTTGCGGGATAGACCTTGACCGAGCACACATCCATGACCGTGGTTCCCGGTTTCAGCGTCGACGACAGCCGCGATACGACTTCCTTGAAATGCCTGATGGGGACTGCCAGGAAAAGCGTCTCCAGCGAAGTGATCTGATCCCAATCGGCGACTTCAGCGCCAGCTTCGACGGCCCTGGCGGTTATGTCCTCAATATCGTAAGCGTAGACCTTGTACCCCTCTGTGAGCAATCTGGTCAAAAGGGGACCGAACCGGCCAAAACCGATGATGCCAACTGCAGGCTTAGGGATGGGTGTGTTCATTTCTTTACTCCTAAAAATAGTGTCAGGTTATTTTTTAAATCCTGGATACCCTCGGTGAGTATCTCCAGGCCGTAAAGCTGGGCGCACAACCGGCTGCCGATCACCGCCGCCGTGGAAGGTAATTTCTCATCCGCCAGCAGTTTGGCGGCCGCTGCCGTATCGTCTTCATCAACCAGCGGCCGGGTCCAGAAGTGATCGGCCAGATAGTTCCGGCACTGGCGCAGGGCCTGGGGATGGGAGTGGATCTCCGTGATATCACCGATAGCCAGACCCGGATGGCTCAACAGGCACTGCTCCACAACAATGTGGAACATTTCCACAATTTCGCAACGGACGCTGGCCAGGGCATACATGCTCTCGATGACTACGCCACCCTGGGCATTTTCCATGGCCATAACGCCATAGGCCACTTCGCCTGACTCCACGGCGGACATCACCCGGGCTGAAGTAATCAGGTACTCCGGGCGGTAATTATCCAGACCATGGCGGCGACAGAAATCAACGGCTGCCTCCTCGCAGAAGCTACCCTGGGCCCCCTGGATGCCGACCTTTACCAGTTGCGGTTCACTCATATTGCCTCCAGATATATTGAGCGTACATTAGTCCATTGCCTCAGCCAGTGTTCCCAGGTATTCCCGGCATTCTCTGGCTGGATTCCCGGCCTGCTGAAGTATGCGCAACAAGGCGCTGCCAACCACCACACCATCCGCGTGTGGCGCAATGCTTCGCACGTCGGCAGCGGTTGTAATGCCGAAGCCTACCACAAAGGGAACACGGGTCGCCTGCCGAATGCCTTTAAGGTAAGTCGGCAATTTCTCCCGGGCGGAAATGCGGGAGCCGGTAACGCCCAGAATGGAAACGGCATACAACAAGTCTTCCGCCTCGGCCCCCAGCTGTTCGATGCGCCGGGATGGTGTATTGGGGGCTACAAGATAAACGGTGCTAAGACCATGATCGCGCGCCTGCCTGAAGAAATCTCTGCCTTCCTCAGGGGGCAGATCGGGTACGATGAGACCGTCTGCACCGGCACTGCTTGCCGCTTCAATGAAGGCTTCCGATCCATAGCGTCGCAGGGGATTAACATAACCCATGAGCACCAGCGGCAGCGTGGTGCGTGATCTGATGGCAGACACTGTTTCCAGAACCCATTCCACCGTCACGCCGTTCGCCAAAGCCTGCTGGCTGGCCGCCTGTATCACCGGGCCATCGGCCAAAGGATCGGAAAAGGGCATGCCCAGCTCGATCATGTGGGCCCCGGCGTCCTCGGCAGCCAATACCAACGGCAGAGTATCATCCAGATTGGGATACCCGGCCGTAAGGAAGGGCACCAGTTTTTTGCCTCCAGTGCGGAATAGCCGGCCGATGGACCTCATGGCAATCCCTTTCCCAGGGCATCGGCGACTGTGTTCACGTCCTTATCGCCCCGGCCTGACAGGCAGATCACTACTTTGCTGCCCGGCGCAGGGTCAATTTTCTTTGTTTGGAGGGCGGCCAGGGCGTGGGCCGATTCCAGGGCGGGGATGATGCCTTCCCGGCCGGTGAGCCACTCAAAGGCATCCAGCGCTTCCCGATCAGTGACCGAAATATACTGCACCCGCCCCGAGTCCTTCAGGTAGCTGTGTTCCGGTCCCACACCGGGATAATCCAGGCCGGCGCTAATGGAATGGGGCAGTTGCACCTGG
>DAOWIJ010000224.1 GCA_030640955.1 Fidelibacterota bacterium | reverse complement strand
GGGGCACCACTTAGCGAAACAATCATAATAAACAGATGCAGAAAAGAAAACTCTTATGAGAACCGTTTAGTGAGTGGTACCCTGCCACCAAAGCAATGATCACAGGGACTATTTAAAATGACTGTACCAAACCCTATCCCGAAGAAGTGCACCCTCTGTGGAGAGACTAGTACACAAATGGAGATGGTCAGCTCTAGTACATTTGGTGCGCCGGACCTAGATACGAGACCAGCTGAGATTAAAAGGTCATCTATGGAATTCTGGCTTGACTGCTGCCCATCCTGCGGTTATTGCGCTCATGACCTTGAAGCCGAACTGTCTGGATCAAAAGAGCTGGTTGCAAGCGAGGAATACAAAGAACGATACAAGTCAACAGAGACTCCTGTCCTAGCGAACAAGTTTTTGTGTCTATCGCTATTGCTGGAGAATAGTTCAGCATATAATGAAGCAGGCTGGGCAGCTTTACATGCCGCCTGGGTGGTTGATGACATGAAGGGTGAGACTCAGGCTAGTAGTTTTCGACGCAGGGCGATCGACCTATGGATGCAGGCCCAAAAAGCTGGTCAGGTTTTCATGGAAGGTGATGGAGCGGAAGACACACTGCTCACCGATTTGTATCGCCGTATCGGCGACTGGAAAGAAGCAGCCTCAGCTGCTGAACGTGGTCTATACCTAACTACTGATGAGACAATAAGTACGATCCTGAAGTTTGAAGAATCGATGATTGATCAAAAGGACCGGCAAGTATATACCGTCAAGGATGCATTCGGTTAAGCTTAGATGCTGCTAATTGCGTGTCCCCTGACCTGTTTGGCAACGTTTCTTGTCACTTTTTTCGTTTTGTCGACGGGACAGCAGCGGACTCATAATCCGTTGGTTGTGCGTTTACTGTCTGGATTAGGCATGTCCGATAAATGGAATAGCGAGTCAACTTCAATAGTTGTTTATTCATAATGAGTACGTCCTTGTGGACGAGGTTACACAGTCAGATCTAGATTTCTGGTTCAGAGAATTCAATTCGAGCTATTTTGATAGTAGCCTATCGAATTGGAGGGTGCAGCATGGTTACCCACCTGACATCTATAACGTCGGTCTACCGAATGGTTACTGCGACAGAAAAGAAAAGACAATCTATATTGGATTCTGTGGAGAAGGAAAGGCCAAGAAGATCTTAATACACGAAATGGTACATGCTAGTGGCATTGATTGGCATGGTAAGCGATTTCGTAATGAGCTGAATCGCGTGAAAAGCATGGGTGCTCCTGTGCGTCCTTCTGACCTAAAGCCGCGTCCCGTGCCAAATGGGGATCAAGTGAGAGAAATGATTATTGAGTGCATTCGCGACGGTCTGAACTTGAAGCAGGCCGAAGAAGAAACTGCATTCATTTATAAGTTTAGGAGCCGCGAGACGCTGATGAAACGATTCCCGAAAGCAACTCAGATTGAACCGGATATAATAGAAATGGCTCGATGGGAAGAGCCGACAATGGAGATCCTATCTCCAGAAGAGATTGACCGAATTGATGAAGAGAAACCTTAGTTATTCAAACCTGGAGCGATCTCAAGGCAGGGCTTTGGTGGTTCTTTCAATAGAAGGCGCATGATCTACAATCTGCTTCTCTATACCTAATGGCACAACTGACCGAATACTCACAATAAAACTCCCAGAACCCACAAGATAACCGCACTTTTTCGGCCCAAACTCAGGAGCTTATCTCTGATTTGTTGTGAGTTTCCGAAACCCCGAGCGGCTCCATTGGATCATGCTATCTTGCTTTCTACAGCACTTTTCATTGTAATCCATACTCAGGTATGGTGCCCTGTCTTTTAGGCTCAGATGACATAAAATATCATGACGAGGCGGGCAAGAATGGGATTCTGGACTGTCATGTGCATCACCGTAAGGATCCAGGAGCGACCTGCTGGCCATGGCAGCAGCTGTCAGGCTGAACCTAAAACTAGGGCAAATGCCCCAACTAGGGGCAGTTGCCCGTGCCGAATTGGACATTGCTCCTCTTCAAGTTGAGGCTCCCTTTGCTCAGATAAATGCAATTACGACGGGTAACCGATAGCGAAAACCACATCAAATAGCATGCTAACTGCTTACATAGTGCTTACACGGCGACTGCCAACCTAACACTAGCACAAAGCAAAAAGCCCTCGTAATACGAATGATTACAAGGGCTTCCGCTGTGTGGCTCGGGACGGAATTGAACCGCCGACACATGGATTTTCAGTCCACTGCTCTACCAACTGAGCTACCGAGCCGAACAATACTGATCTTAAGGGTCTTTCAGATCTCCAAAATCGACGGCCAAATGTAATCAGGCCAGCTGGCCTGCTAAAAGTGAAACCATTGACCCCGTGATAATTCTTTCCTGTAGGCTATTTGCAGTTGCAATTTACAAACTGCTCATCACGCTCTACTGCCGGGTTGTGATAGTATGAAACCTGCAACCGGATGGGGCGTTGTCTGATCAGTGGCGAACTAAGAAAACGGTATGACTCAAACCCAGACTTCCGATTATCTGATTATGATCATTGATGACTTGCCGTCCAATCTGGCCTATTTTAACGACGCCCTGATTACCTTCGGCTATCGCACCGCCACGGCCGGCGATGGCAAAGAAGGGGTTGAAAAGATTCGGCAACTGTCGCCAGATCTGATTCTATCTGATGTAAATATGCCCGTGATGGATGGTTTTGAACTGAGCATGGTGGTTAAGGGCGATCCGGCAACCAAAGACATCCCGCTGGTCCTGGTTACCGCCAACGACGACCGCCAGGCCCTGGTAAAGGGGCTCAACAGCGGGGTCGATGATTTCCTGATTAAGCCGGTCAACCTCAGCGAGTTGCAGGCCCGGGTCCGCAACCTGCTGCTGGTGAAAGATTACAGCGATCACATGAAGCGCTATGCCGGTATACTCGAGGAACAAGTAGCTTTGCGGACTACCGAACTCGAGCAGGCCTTGGAGGAAGTTTCCCGGTCCAACCTGCGTCTTCGTGAAGCGACCCAGGACACTATCCAACGGCTTGCCACCGCTGCCGAATTCAGGGATAAGGATACGGCGGCCCATATCTGGCGGATGAGTCATTTCACACATGCCGTAGCCGAAGAGCTGGGCATGGACAGCGCATTCCTGGAGAGCATACTGTATGCCAGCCCCATGCATGACGTCGGCAAGATTGGCACGCCGGACAACATACTGCTGAAGCCAGGTAAGTTTGAGCCGGCTGAAAAAGAAACCATGGAACAGCACACGATCATCGGTGAGCGTATTCTAGGCAAGTCTGATCATCCTCTGCTCGCCCTGGCCCGGGAAATCGCCGGGGGACACCATGAAAAATGGGACGGCAGCGGTTATCCCCGCCGTAAGGCTGGTGAAGAAATCCCCATAAGCGCGCGAATAGCTGCGGTGGCCGATGTTTACGACGCGCTGACCACCAAACGGATTTACAAGGCCGCATGGGAGCCGCAGGACGCCTTTAAGTTCATTGCCGAGGAGAGTGGTTCCCATTTTGATCCCGCAGTCAGCGCGGCGATGATGAATATCAGACCTAAGATACTCGAATTACAGCAGTCCAAATTGAGTAAACCCGACTAACCGGTAGCTGCACATGATATGCCTGTCTGATGTCTGAAGAAAATCGATATAACCTGAATCAATTGGTGCGGTTCAAGGCCGCAGCACAGGATTTGTTAGTCCAGAAGGTGGTCCACGATACCAATAACTTTTATGGTGTCATTCAAGGGTATGTTTCGTTAATGGAAATGACCGTCACGGACCCGCAGCTAAAAGACAAGTTTGTACCCCCCATGCTGGAGGCGCTTCAAGCGGGTATTGATTTTAATAAGCATTTAGGGTGTCTTTACCGGAAGGCCCAGCCGCTCCGGGTTGCCATGAATCCTGGTGAAGTAGCCCGTGAAGTCTTTATCGAATTTGACGGAAGTGAAGGTTACCAGGTTTCGGTTAAGGGGCATACCGATGAACTGCTCCTCGATACGGAAACCTATCGTACGGTCATAAGGAATCTTTGTCTGCTGCTCAGACAGAACGGAAGCCCGGACGCGCATCTACGTTTTGACCGGGCTACCTTAACCGAACAGACCGCTACCGATTTCGTGTATTCTTCAAACCCGGGGGAGTACCTCACCCTGTCAACCGAATTGAGCATCAAGAATAATACCGGGGACATTACGGGATTTCTTAATCCCTTCGCTGTTTCTGGTGATCCCCAGAATGATCCCGGTCTTGCCACCTTACTGCCCTTTATAAAAAACCATGGCGGCAATCTTGATCTGAGACTGCAAGGCACAACCCTGACTATGGTGATTTATTTGCCAATGGAGTATGAAGGATAATAGTGTAACGCCAGACTTCCAGGTGCAGGTGTTGGTCGTTGATGACATGGCGGATATCCGCACCATGCTGACCGATTTTCTTACGTGGAATGGGTACTCGGTGATAGCATCAGCGGATGGCGCCTCTGCCCGCTTGCAGCTCGCCGAGCACAAGCCACATATTCTCCTGGCTGACTTATCCCTGCCGGACATACAAGGCTCTGAGCTCATCGACCTGGCCAAAAAAGAAAATAGCATGACCACCGGTATCATTATGTCAGGTCACCATTTAAGCGATCTGGAACCGGAAACTGTAGCTGCTATTGATGATTACATCGCCAAGCCTTTCACGCTTAAGGAGGTGGAGAAGGTTATCGGCAAATGGGGCAACTATCATAAGGCGTTAGCCGAATGTGACCAGCTCAAACAGGCCCTAAACAATGAGCAACAGAAAATCGATTTTTTTAGCCAGGCTGGGCATCAATTAAAATCACCGGTGGCGGTGATAAAGGAATTTGTGCACTTGTTCAGTGAAGGTTATGGCGGGAAGATCAGTGCTAAACAGGAACAATACCTGGAAGCTATCAATCATAACCTGAATCAACTGATTCACCTTATCGATAATATTGAAAGTCTGACCCGGGTCAGCTCGGCTAAATGGCCCATCAGGTTGGATGTTGAGGAACCTGCTGAACTAATCAGGCAGACCAGTGCAAGTTGGCGGCCGATTCTGGAAGGCCAGAAACTGGCTTTCACTGAGGAAATACCCGATGGTTTACCCAAAGTACGGGTTGATGAAGCCGCCGTGGAACAAGTACTCTACAACCTGATTGACAACGCCCGGAAGTATTGCTCTCCTGGCGGTACAATTTATCTCAGATGTCATGCTGAAGCGAACAACCGGGTATGCATAGAGCTGGAGAACCCGGGCGCCTGTATCCCGGCTGAATATCACGAGGCAATTTTCAAACCGTTCACGAGGTTGCCCGAGCACGATGCTGCCCCAGGACTGGGGCTGGGACTAACCATCGCCAGAAGCCTGGTAGAGAGTATGGGTGGAGAATTGACGGTAAGCGATCAATGCACAACCGGCGCTCTCTTCAATCTGTACTTGCCTGTTGCCGAATAAATCCCTGAAACAAGCGTTTCCATGTCGGCAGAGATCCTCTCTAAACGGTCGGCGGAAATCCCATTGACTGAACTGTGTTACGGGCATAACATTCTATATAGCGGTGAAATGAACGAGGGACAATGTTTTTAGGTAGGGTAGTTGGAACGGTTTGGGCCACAAAAAAGGACCATAAGCTGGAAGGGCTGAAATTTCAGATTGTGAAAAAAGTTGACCAGGAACTGAATCTCAAACCGGATTTCGCCATAGCTGTTGATTCAGTAGGGGCGGGCGCTGGAGAGCTGGTGCTCTGCGCCGCCGGCAGCTCGGCCCGCATGACACCTATTACACAGGATAAGCCCGTTGACACGGTTATTATGGCCATTGTAGATCAGGTGGACTTTGACCAACCATGAATATTGCCAAAGTAATAGGACGTGTCTGGGCAACACAAAAGTTACCTGACCTGGAGGGGTTAAAGTTTCTCGTCCTTCAACCGATGGAGGGAACAGGCGAGGCTCCCGTGGGGGATTTTATAGTGGCGGCCGATAGTCAGCAGGCTGGACCGGGCGATGTGGTGTTTTACGTTACCTCCAAGGAGGCATCATTCCCTTTTGAGCGGAAGTATACCGCCCTGGATGCAGCCATAGTAGGCCACGTGGACCGGATAGACACATGAAGTGGGTTGTGTCAACACAGAACCGGGATAAATTGCGCGAGATTCGTGCTGCCCTGAGCGATCTGCCGGTGACACTGGTAGACTTGAGTCAATTTCCCCGGATTGGCGCGGTGGAGGAGACCGGAACATCGCTTCAGGAGAACGCGTTATTAAAGGCTGAGACAATTCACCGGTTCACCGGTTTACCGGCCATCGCGGATGATACGGGCCTCGAGGTGGATGCGCTGGACGGCGCTCCCGGCGTCTATTCGGCCCGGTTTGCCGGGCAGGACGCGACCTACGCTGGTAACCAGCAGCGTCTTCTTGAAGCTTTGAAGGGCGTCCCGGCTGATGCCAGAACGGCCCGGTTCCGAACCGTCGCCGTCCTGGTCGATAGTGGCGAGCGGATCGTGGCAGAGGGCGAGATAGGGGGTCGAATCGCAGCCAGTCCCCGCGGCGCCAATGGTTTTGGCTACGATCCGATATTTATACCGGAAGGATCCGATTTGACTTTTGGGCAGATGACATCAGAGGCAAAACAGGAAATTTCACACAGGACGCAAGCCTTCGCGGCCCTGAGCGCCAGGCTGGTCCACCGCTTTCCCAGAACAACAGATAAGGAGACTGCTGCTTAGTCCTACTGATACCGGTTTTTTATTAGTTGAAGTGAATCTGGATCAGGAGCTGGCAGTTGACTTTTTTTCGAGTGCCAAACAGGGTACTTGCGTTTATTTTTTGCAGCCTCCACCTATTGTGGGGCGCCGCCGCGGATTCGGTCTATACCAGACCGGTGCGGATGCCGTCTATCCTGACAAACTATATCTCAACGCCACACGAAGAGCTTTCACGGCAAGGACTTACCCTGGTAGGGTGGTCTGAGCTGTGTATCGTTGACAGCGCCATAGCCGATTCCGGTTTGGCGAGACCTGCGGTTGCACAACCTGATACCAGTATGCCAATGGTCCTGCTATCATCGACTGAGGCCCGCATGGTGCTGAGCCGCGGCGGAAACCTGCTAACCATAAAGCATAACGAAATCGAACGCTGGTCTGAGGTGGACCCTTCGGATTCCAGCATTTCATTTTACGAGGCCCATGATGGCACCGATCTGAAAACACCTTCGACGGCTAGATTAGC
>DAOWIJ010000176.1 GCA_030640955.1 Fidelibacterota bacterium | reverse complement strand
GTGCCGTCCTCGTAGCCGGTGAGATCGCGGCTGTCACGATACTGGAAACCGTCGATCACTTCCTCCAGTACGAAGGCCTGCGAGATGGCATTCTCGATCTGTCGCGCCGTATGCACCAGCACACCGCGGTCATCGCCCCGCAGCCAGCACCACAGGGCCGCCGGTGTAGACGGCACTTCAATGCCAGCCCCTACCTGCTGGGGAAAGGCGCGCAGGCCGACAATATCGCCATCCAGGGCGCGCACCAGCGACTCCCCCAGGCCAACCACGATCTTATCCCCGTCGACAATTTTCTGCAGGGCTGCCAGGGAGCCTTGAGGGTCCAGGTCAGGTTCAACGGAAAAAGCCAGATAGCGGGAAAACTGGGGTACAGGTTCAAGGATGCCGATTTGATAATTGCTCATTCTAAATCTCCGCTAGTTCATATTTTCGCATAACATCATGCATACGCCGGGCCTGAAGGATGAATGTCTCCAGCCGGGCCTCGATGATCTGGGGAAACGGATTGCCGTCGCTCTCGATTGTCAGGTAGGGTAAATTAGGTACTTCAGCCGTAACATGCTCCAACTTCCTTGACGGATTAACCGGTAATACGTGATCGCGGTCCATGGCCAGGTTCAGGATCGATTCACTCAACCGGTTGGGCATGCAGCCGAAGGGGCCGATGGCAATGGCGCCGCAGAAATCTTCGCCCACTTCCGCCAGTGGTCCTCCCACGGTCAGGCAGGCTTCGCCGTCCAGGTGGGAAGACAGATAGCGCTCGCCGGTCTTGATCACATGATCAACATCAAGTATGCGTGGTATATACCAGCCGGTCCGGGCCATCAGCCGCTTGATATTACGCTCGGACTTGCGCATTACCATTTTCTTCAACACGTGACCGATGTTGGCCCTAATGCCCTTTACTCTGGGCAGGTGGCCATGGTCTACCAGCCAGTCAACGTAGTAGACCCACTCCTGGACCGGCGCCACGTGCACCACGAAGCCCTGCTCGGCCAGGCGTTCGGGCAGCCAGCGCCGCGAGATACCTTCCTTGCGCACATATATTTCGCCCACCAATAGTATTTGTGGAGCTTCGGCCAGTGGCCTTTTTTGTGGTATGGCCCGTAATAATGGGACAATCCTGCTGAGTGCCTCGTAGGGCGCGTCGCCCCCCGCTTCCAGCCCGGCAACTACCATATCCCAAGCTTTTTGCAGGCTGTCCAGGGCCTCGGGCGGGTTCTGCGCCAGGGCCAGCATGGCATAGTGCAGGTCTTCCAAGATATCCGACGCGAGAACGCCGTTCCACCTCTGCTTGATGAACTCGGTTCCCAGACCGCCGTAGCTGTCACTGGCGGATATGGTCAGTATCGTTACGTCGTGCAATTTATGATCTTCAATGAAATCGCGCAGGTAATCCTGATACTGCCCGAAACGGCAGGGGCCATCGGCTGTCGGCATAAAGTAAGCGGTGACCTCCCCATCCGGCCGCTCGTCGCGCAAATACTTCAGCAATGAGCCGGTTGTCAGCTGCAACGGCAGGCACTCCTTGCAGGTGGAATTCCCCCGGCCCAGTTTCAAATCCTCCTCATTCATAGCCGGCAATATGGCTGTTTTGATGCCGAAGCTGCGGTATACGGCTGCCAAGGCCCGGGTGGAATATTGCCCCATGGACGAAAAGAGCACCCGTAGCCGGGGATCGAACAGGGAAATCTCCGGTCCGTACTTATAGTTCAGATCGGAGCGCAGCTCCTTGATCTTTGGTATGCCCGCAAACTTATCCTGGCCATTGGTGGGCGGAATCTGCCGTGCTTCCAGGCTGCGATAGCGGCTGATAATATCAAGGAAGGCCTCAATGCGCGTTTCAATGCCGGCATCGGCGGTATGGTTATCCAGTTCCAGGATCAGGGAAGGCTTTCTTCCCAGGATATTCTTGAAATAGCCGAGCACAAATGAGTCCGGGCCGCAGGAAAAATTGGTGATAAAAGTGCCAAACAGCTGCGGATGGGTCTTGATGAACTCGGCGCCCTTCAAGTTGGTCTGTCCCGCAGCCCAGTACATATGCTCCTTTGCCGGGATATGCGCGAGGTCCAGGAAATCCACGGGAATTACGGTAATGCCGCGGGAGGCGAATTTGTGGGGGATGCCCTTGTTCGCGTCCGGCGAGAAAGCGCTATAAGGCCGGCCGGCCAATACAATGCCGATACGACTGGGATCTTCCTCCAACCATTTCAGCGTCTCCCTGCCGATTTCAAGCATTTGCTGTTCCATCTCATCCTGTTTTTCATAGGCTCCTTCGTATGCCGCGGCTGCTTTGGCCTTGCCGACACCCAACTGGCGTGCCATGGTCAGGAACGCAGTTTGCCGCTCCTTGGGACCAGCAGACAGATCAAGTACCGGCGCTAGAATTTCCGGGCCGTTTTCCAATTGTGATTCAAACGCCAGCTTAAGATAGTACGGTTCGCCTTGCAGCAGGGGACAGGTGCTCGAGATCTCATACCCATTTTCCACAGGTGTCCCTTTTATGTGGGGTAATATGATATACCGGGGCTTTGAGAGCAACAGGGAATACAGATAGCCATGGGCGATTTCACAGGGATAGCAGAAGGGCGCCGCGCATAAGTCCACACCGCGCTCATCGACAGTGTCAGGGATGACCGTTCGAAAGCCCAGGCCATTGAAGAAATGCGCGAACAACGGGTAGTAGGTATTCATCAGGAATGACCTGGACAGACCGATTACGGGGGCATCATCAGGCAGGCCGCTCTGGTCCGGCGCAAACTGCTTAAACACCATTTCCTGGCGTTTTACCACCAGGTCGTGTTGCCCGGCATCTACCTTTATTTTATGGCGGATATTGTAGTATTTATTGCAGGCGCCGCCGAAGGGATAAGTCTTGTTTTCGATCCTGATGAGGTTAACATTACAGCCCAGATCGCATTTTTCCTTGCCCCCGGCACAGGTAAAGGAATCTTTGTATTCCACTTCTCGTTCCGCAAGGTCAGCCAGGTCGAAGGAATCTTCCGCCAGCAGGCCCTCATCCAGGCGGCTTTTAACTTCCAGCGCCACACCGTAGGCGCCCATCAAACCCGGCTCGGGCGGCACAACGATGTGCTTCCCCGACAGGGCGGCCATGGCCATTGGAATAGCCTGATTGTAACACACCCCTCCCTGCATGAACACTTTCTTCCCAACCGGCCGCGCCCCCTTGACTCGATTGATGTAGTTCATGCAGATGGAATAGACTAATCCGGCGACAATATCCTCCCGGCCGATGCCTTCGAAATAGGCGTTCTTAATATCTGACGAGATGAAGGCCGCGCACTGGTCGTTGAAATTGGGTGGCTTTGTGCCTTGCAGCGCCAACCGGGCAATGTCGGTCATTTCAATGCCCAGAGTCTCCATGGCCGATTCCTCCAGGAAGGACCCCGTACCGGCGGAACAGGCCTCATTCATGGCATAATCGCTGGCCACGCTGTTTGTTATGTAGGTGTATTTGGCGTCCTGGCCGCCGATTTCAAAGATCGTATCAACGTCCGCGTCGAAGTGGATAGCCGCCTGGGCGTGGGCGATGATCTCATTATAGACGCCATCGGTGAGGGCATGCAATCCGGCCACTTTCCGGCCTGACCCGGTAACGCCCAGGCCCCTGATACTTACTTGCGTGTCTCCCAGCTGCTCTATCAGGGCTGCATAGCAGAGACGTGACGCCCCGACCGGGTCTCCGTTGGTACGCAGATATTCACTGCCCAATATCTTAAGATCGGATTCCCTCACCAGGACGACCTTGGTTGTGGTCGAGCCCACATCCAGGCCCACCAGGCACTGGTCGCCTGTTTGAGCGGCGCCACGATCCATTTGGGCAAAGGTGACCGATCCCTGGAAATCCTTCAACGGGGGATGGAAATCGAATTGGGATTTGCCATCCATAATAACCTGACCGTCACTGAGGGGAATAGTATTGTTCTCTGCTGCCCACAGGGCGGCGCCCAGCGCTTCGAAGTAGGTAGCCTCAGCGGGAATCGACAGGGAAGGTATCTCCTGCCTTAATTCATTGACCAGGGCCTGGATGCGCGTAGTGCCACCGATCATCATGATATTTTCCTTCGGGATGTTCTTCAGCAGTTCCAGGATCTTGCGGGCCATCATCCGGCTGAGGCCAGCGACAACCCGGCCCTTGGGTACACCCCGGTTGGTGGCGTGTGTGCAGTCGCTCTTGCAGAACACCGAGCAGCGGCCGGATACATGGTATGGCTCATCGTTCAATCCACAACTGGCCGCTTCCTCAAGACTGACGTCCAACCGGCGGGTCTGCTGAATAAAGAACTCACCCGTACCGGAAGCGCATTTATTGCCCGTATATACTCTGCTGATCCGGCCTGTCGGGTCCAGCTCGTAGACAATAAATGTCTCGCCGCCGGCGCTGATGATGGCATTGCAGGACTCGCCCTTACCATTCACATGTAAAAGTGCCGTTTCCACCGCCAACGGCTCCGGAATATCGGTAATGTCCAGTAATTCCTTGAATCGTCGTCCGGTAACGCTGATGGCATCGTTACTTGTCACGTGCATTTGCGCCAATATTTCACGAATCACCTTCAGGGGATTGCCCTCGTGTGTTCGCGAAAGAACACCGGCTACCTCGGGTCCATTACTGCTCAGACGCAGTTCTACCAGTGAAATGGTGGACGCACCGGTACATAGCCCGATCGCTCTCTCTGAGTCGCCTGGATTATGGGTGGTCTTCATATGCGGATTCTCATCTCATCTGCATAGCTAACCGACGTCAAGTAATAGAGCGGCCTTAATACAGCAAATTGTAATACGTGCACGGTCAATATAGTGTATTATTATGAAAAATCAACTATTTAATTAAATATTCTTTATCGACTGTTCCACAGGCCGCCAAACCCTTTTCAGTCGCGCCTGAATTCCCGCATCAGGCCTATTTGACGCCCGAGCGACCTCTCTCAAAATATACTAGCTGTTATGGCTCGATTTGTCATGAATTTGTCACAATACTGTAATAATACGGTGAAATAAGGGGGAATCCAATCGCATGAGCCGGCCAGGGGCAACTATCCGCAAGCCGAAAGGGGCGAACTTTTGAAAAACCCTACGGTAACATTTAATTTGATGTAATCCGACTATCCACTAATACTTGACATTACAATTTTCTTTATTTACCTTGACCTTAAGCGCTGTGTTATGCACAGTGGATAATCACTTCAGGCCATGTGGCTGAAGATAAACGATAAGGGAAT
>DAOWIJ010000275.1 GCA_030640955.1 Fidelibacterota bacterium | reverse complement strand
CGGGTGGCACCTACGAAGTAAATGACCTGATGATCGATGATCTGACCGCCGGGCGCTACGGTGAACACGCCTCCAGCCTGGGAGCAATTATGGCCAAGGAAATTGCCGACCGCTATCAGGTACCGGCCTATATCGTGGACCCGGTCAGCACCGACGAATTTGAGGAACCAGCCCGGGTATCCGGCGTGCCGGAGATTACCCGGCGCTGCCGCGGCCACGCCCTCAACATCAAGGCCGTAAGCCGCCATACCGCAAAGGAGCACGGTCTTTCGTGGAAGAACAGTAATTTTGTCGTGGCCCACCTGGGCGGGGGCATCTCGGTGGCGGCAGTGCGCGGCGGCCGGATCGTGGACGTGAACGATGGCCTGCTCGGCATGGGCCCTTTCTCACCGGAGCGGGCCGGAGCGCTGCCGCTGGAAGGCCTGCTCGACCTGGCATTCAGCGGCAAATATACGGTGGCCGAGCTTAAACACAAATTGAGCCGGGAAGCGGGCCTGATGGGCTACCTGGGCACCAATGACCTGACTGAAGTCTTTCACCGTATCGACGCCGGGGACAATCTGGCCGCAAACGTCTACCGGGCCATGGTGCAACAGATTGTCAAAGAGCTGGGAGCCATGGCGGCGGTCCTCAAGGGGCAGGTGGCGCGCACTATCATTACCGGCGGCATGGCAAAGTCCGAGCGCCTGTGCGCTGACCTGAAAGCCGGGATCGCCTTCATTGCTCCCGTGGATGTGCTGGCCGGATCGCTGGAGCTGGAAGCGCTGGCCCAGGGTGTCTGGCGGGTCCTGAACGGCAATGAAGAGGCACGGCAATATGTCTGACACCATCACCTCCTTTGAGCAGCTCCATCACAGGCTCGATAACGTTCCACCATTAACGGTGGCAGTAGCCGCGGCTGAGGATGATATCGTTCTTACGGCTGTTTCGGAGGCGCGGGAACGTAGTTGGATCGAACCGGTACTGGTGGGTGACAAGGCGCGGCTGGAAATTCTGCTCACCCAGCTCGGCCGGGAACCGGGCCAGTTCAGCATCGTGGAATCCCCACCGGGTCAGACAGCCCACCGGGCGGTGCAACTGGTGCGTTCCGGTGACGCGGACCTGCTGATGAAGGGACAAACATCTACGGCGGAACTCCTGCAAGCCGTGCTGAACTCCGACACCGGCATCCGCTGGACAGAGGAATCCGCTGAAAACAGCAACAGCCAACAGCCCAAATCGCGTAGTTTGAGTCATGTTGCGGTGGTGGAATCGCCCAATTATCCACGGCTCATGTTGTGCGCCGACGGGGGCGTGAACATTGAACAGCCTCTGCCCGTAATCCGGGATATGCTCCATAACGCACTGGATATGGCTCGCAGCCTGAACATCGCCGTACCTAATGTGGCTGCCTTGTCCCTGATCGAAAAGGTAACCGAAAAGCTGCCGGAGACACGCCTGGCCAGGGTTCTCGCAAAGGATGCGTCCAGGGGTGAATTCGGCCACTGTATTGTCGAGGGCCCCGTTGCCCTTGACGTAGCCCTTTCAGCGACCGCCGCCGAGCGTAAGGGGATCAGTTCCCGGATCGCCGGCATGACCGATATCTTTCTGGGGCCAAATATTACGGCCATCAATTTCATGGTAAAGGGACTCATGTCCATTGGTGGCGCCCGGGGCGGTGGGCTGGTACTGGGCGCCCGGGCTCCGATCATCCTGCTGAGCCGCGCCGACTCCCCCGATACCAGACTTAATTCTATCGCCCTGGCAGTGGCGGCCAGTCTGTTTTATAGTCAGCATCCTTCCTTTGGCAACAGCCGCCAGGTCGAGATAGGCTTATAATCTATAACATTTTAAGGTAATACTATGGATATACACAGACGAAAAGTGATGGTGTTGGGGGGCTACGGCATGGTGGGCATGGCGGTGATCCGCAAGCTGGTAACGGAGAAACCCGCCGAAATCATCCTCGGCTCCATGCTGGAGTCTGAAGCCCGGGCCGGCGTAGAGCAGGTCCGAAAAGAGACCCCCGGTATAAAAGTAACCCCGGCGTGGGGCAATATTTTTATTAGGGACACCTTGAAAGACCTGCCCCGCCAGGAAATACTCGGCCAATCTGAGTACCGGTCACAGGTCATTGCTGATGCCCTGGAACCGTTGGATGAGAAGATTATGGACCGCTCCACCCTGCACCAGCTCATCTCCCGTCATAAGCCTCACGTAATCATCGATGCCGTCAATTCCGCCACTGGACTGGCCTACCAGGATGTGTACCATGCCTATTACAAGGTCAAGCGGGAGATGGGCGCTGCCGCGGCCGAAGGCAAACTCACCGATGGACTGGTCTCAGAAGTTGAAAAGCTCATGGCGACCTTGTATATACCGCAATTTATCAGGCACATCCAGATACTCTATGCTTCCATGTGTCATAACCAGACCCGTGTATATATCAAGATCGGCACCAGCGGCACTGGCGGTATGGGACTTAACATTCCCTACACCCACAGTGAGGAGAAACCATCGCGGGTATTGCTTTCCAAATCAGCTCTGGCGGGCGCCCATACCATGCTGCTATTTCTCATGGGCCGTACGCCCGATGCGCCCATCATCAAGGAGATCAAGCCCGCGGCGGCAATCGCGTGGAAGGCCATCGATTACGGTGAAATCTCCAAACGGGGCAAGCCGATCGAACTGGTAGACTGCCCGCCAGACAGGGCCCTTGAGTTGGGCGACAAGTACCACTTCGGCTCCGGTGACAACTGGCATTCGTTGAACAAGTCGCTTGAGAGCGTTTTTATCGATACCGGCGAGAACGGCATCTTCTCATTGGGCGAGTTCGAGTGCATTACGGCCATCGGACAGATGGAATTCGTGACACCGGAGGAGATCGCCGCCAACGTCATCATGGAGATCAAGGGCGATAATACCGGCCACGACATTATCAACGCCCTGGATAACGCCATCATGGGTCCCACCTACCGGGCCGGCGCCATGCGCCACCGGGCAATCGAGCAGATGAACCGCTTAGCCCATGAGCACAAGTCCGATAGTGTGGCCTTCGAGCTATTGGGACCGCCCCGGTTATCCAAACTGCTGCACGAAGCCGACCTTCTTCGGCGAGTCTGTGGCTCCCTCAGCGCCCTGGCGGATACAGATACCAATACACTTGTTCAGCAGTTGGAAAAACTTATATCCGAGGATCAGCAGGTCCGCAGCCGGATCATATCCATCGGTGTGCCTATTCTTATGAGTGATGGCAGAAGTCTGTTGAGGGGACCGTTAGTGGAGATTCCGGCGCCCCTCGATCGTGATGAGGTGGACGTTACCTCGGAGCACATTAACGAGTGGGCCGAAGCGGGCTGGGTCGATCTGCGCGCAAGCAATATCCGGCTCTGGCAGGACCGCGCCCGGCAGATCGTTGCGGAGGCGACTTCCATCCCGCCGAGTGATACTTCATCCCGGTATCACCACGAGCGCAATTACTGGTCGGTTGGCGAAGAACTTGTTGCAGGCAAGGCAGCCGCGTGGATCTTCATCCACGAGGACAAAGGTCTGCGGGTGAAGCGGTAGAAGCCGGGCAATCTCCAATCACTTGAGATTATGGCTGGAAAAACGCAATCCCCTCACCCTAACCCTCTCCCCAGGGAGAGGGAACATAAACAACAATGTGCGCGCCAAAACAAGGGCGCCCAGCCCGTGAAAACAGCTTCTGAACTCACACCTCCCGGCCGTACAGGTTGAAGGGCGCCCTGATGATACGGCACAATCAATTGATGCTATGAATGACCGCCCTGCCCTGCCCACCGTAATCGCGCACGTGGATATGAACACTTTTTTCGTGTCGGTGGAGCGCCTGCACAATCCTGACCTGAACAATAAACCGGTTGCGGTAGGCGGTGATCCAGCCGGCCGTTCGGTGGTTTCATCGGCATCTTACGAGGCGCGCGAATATGGGATCCACTCCGCTATGCCTATGGCCCAGGCTGTTAAACTGTGCCCTGACCTGGTGATCGTCGCGCCGCACTTTGGCGGCTATCAACGCTTCCACGACAAGATCAAAGCCATCCTGCAGGAGTTCACGCCGCTGCTGGAAATGATGTCCATCGACGAGGGTTATCTGGACCTAACCGGCAGCGAGGCCCTGCTGGGTAGTCCGGGCGCCATGGGTGGGAGGATTCGCGAGCAGATTCTGAAAGAGACTTGCCTGCCGTCCTCTATCGGTATTTCGGCGAATAAAATGGTCAGCAAGATTGCCAGCGACCTGGCCAAACCGGTCGGCGATCCCAGGGTGGCGGGCCCCACAGCCGGTAAAAAGCGCCCTGCCAGCGCCTACCAGACCAGTGAAGGCGTTATCGTTGTCCCCCAGGGCCAGGAGGCGGCCTTTCTGGCGCCTCTACCTGTCACCAGTATACCGGGCTGCGGCAAAGTAACCAGCGGGAAATTGCACGAGCGGGGTTTCCGGACCATCGGGCAGCTGGCGAAACGCAGTGAGAATGAATTGGCGCTGCTGTTCGGGGAACACGGGAAGCATCTCTGGCACAGCGCCAACGGTCGAGGTTCGACCCGGCTGTCAACCAGCCGTGAGCGCAAGTCCATCAGCAAGGAACGCACTTTCCGGGAAGACATCCAGGATGTGGATTATCTCCGCGCCATACTGCACAAGCAGACGGAGAGCGTGGGCGCCACCTTAAGGCACAAGAACCTGCTGGCCCGCACCGTAACCATCAAGGTCCGCTACGCCGGTTTCGAGACCCATACCTATTCCCAAACCCTGGCCATGCCAACCCGGTTTGACGAGGATGTATTCGAGGTGGCACTAAAATTACTGGGCAAATGTCAAGCCGGCGTCAGGCCGGTGCGCCTGATTGGTGTCGGTGTTTCAAACCTGGTCGGTATGCAGGAGCAGACGGACATGTTCCGCGAGTCGGAAAAGGAGGACGAATTACGGCGCACCGAGACCGTGGATGCCCTGCGCGAACGCTTTGGCAAGGACAGCATTTATACGGGCGAAAGCGTGAACCTGCTTGGGAAAAGAAGTTAAAGGGTGCCGGTTTCTTACCAGCCCCGCCCTGCCGCGCTTCGGTATTTCCCCGTTTGGCAGTAAATTTGTACTGGTGATATGGCTTACCGCGCCCCCCATACCGTGCCCGCCGAAATAGACTTTCCAGCTCCGGAGGAAAACGAAGGCGACACCCGTCTGAAACACCTGGTGGCCCCGTGGAACGGCAATACCGCTGATGCGGTTATTATCGGTATGCCATTTGATCACGGCGTAGTATTGAACCATGGCCGGCCCGGTGCGGCCCAGGGCCCTACCGCCATCCGTCGGGCCATGCTCCGGTATGGCACGACTTACGATGGCGATCATCAAGTCGACTTCCGTGATCTACGAGTAAGTGATGCCGGGGATGTGGAAATCGTTGACGAAGATGTACCTGCCAATCACGACCGTTTAACTGCTGCACTTAAAGTAATACTTGAAAAGAGCAGTGTGGCCGTGGTGTTTGGCGGGGGTCACGATGCCACCTTCGCTTCCGTCAGGGCGTTGGCTACTAATCCGGATACAACCGGTGGTATTAACGTCGATGCCCACCTGGACATGCGCGAGGTAGTGGACGGCCGAATCACCAGCGGCACACCCTACCGCCGCATATTGGATGAGCTGCGTCTGCCGGGGTCAAATCTGGTGCAGTTCGGTCTGCATGGCAGCGTGAATTCCCGGGATCACACTGAATATGCCAAGGGCCAAGGTGTGCATTGCCATACCATGGGTCAACTGCGGGAGAGTGGTCTTGTATCCACATTTGAGCAGGAATTAGGGGCGCTCGGAGAAAGTTGCGACAGTCTCTTCGTCTCCATCGACCTGGATGTTTTTCCCGCGGCACTGGCGCCGGGTGTATCCGCCCCTGGAGTGGAGGGTCCGACTGCTGAAGAGGGCCGTGCCATGGCCTTCGCTGCCGGAGCCGATGGCTCGGTACGGCTATTTGAGCTGATGGAGCTCAATCCATTATTTGACATTGACGAGCGGACGGCCCGGCTGGCGGTAGCTTTGCTGGCGGCCTTCCTGGCTGGGCTGGCTACACGAGGAAAGAACGTTTAAGATTTCACCCCTCACCCCGGCCCTCTCCCCTCGGGGAGAGGGTAAAAACCGTAAACGATGACTAAACTGCCTCCATTCACGGCTAAATCTTATAGCGACTTATGTCGACAGCTGCGCGCAATAGACTGCTCTGTTCCACATCGTGGAATGGATCGGAGCACAGACAATGTTGAGATTTGGAGTATCTATCATTTTCTGGCAACCTATGCCAATAAATCATTTTTCGAGTAT
>DAOWIJ010000044.1 GCA_030640955.1 Fidelibacterota bacterium | reverse complement strand
TGGTCATGATTGGCGAGCCCCTCAAGTATTCCGCGGACACGACCGATGTTGACCTGGCCAAAGCGACCGGTGATGCGGTCACCAGAATTGAGAAGATGGTTGATGAACAGGTCGGCTAGCCGGCGAGGGCTGAGATTTCTGCTGATACCTGTGACCATGTTTTATCACGGTCTGACGTGGTGGCGCAATTTTTTCTATGACATCGGCTTTTTCGTTACCCGCAGCGTCGCGACGCCGGTTGTATCCGTAGGCAACATTACTATGGGAGGAACCGGCAAGACCCCCGCCACCATTTTTCTGTCCGGCCTGCTTACAAACCTGGGCTACCGGGTAGGTATAGTGAGCCGGGGTTATAAGCGCCAGACGAAGGGCACACTCCTGGTCAGTGACGGCGCCAAGACATTGGTGAGCTCTGCCGATGGTGGTGACGAACCGGTCCTGATGGCCCAGAGACTCACGGGTGTACCGGTTCTGGTGGATGAGGACCGCTATCGCGGGGCAGCATACCTGGAAAGCAGCCACCAGTTGGATGTTATACTGCTGGATGACGGCTTTCAGCACCGTGGCCTGGCCCGGGATTTTGATATTGTGCTGCTTGATGCCACGGACACACGGTCCGCATACCACATTTTTCCCTACGGTTTGATGCGGGAAGGGCAAGCTGGACTTAAGCGTGCCGACCTGGTCATCTGGACACGCACCGAACGGGCAGCCCCATCCGGGACGTTGTTGGAACGCATTACTGACAACGGCACTTCCCAGCTGTCCAGCAGGATGGAGGTGTGCCCGGAACTTCGGGAGCTTGGATCAGATCGGGATGTGTCGGCCGGCGAGCTGCTAGGCTGCCATATCATTGCCTTCTGTGGCATTGCGCGGCCAAGCTCGTTTTATAATGCCCTGATGGAGCTTGGCCTGGAACCGGAGACAGTACGGTACTTTCCGGATCATCATGAATACCAACTCCGGGATATTAAGGAACTTGAGTCCTTGGCTGCCGAAGATGATGCTATCCTGGTAACTACGGCCAAGGACGCGATACGGTTGGCAGGCACAGATCTGGCTGGCCTGAAACTCTATATCCTGGAGATAAAGTTTACCCTGGAAGCCGAAGCAGAGACAACACTGCAGCAGCGGTTGTTGGAAATCCTCCCGCCCCTGTCAACAGAAATGACCGTGGGCGAAGCCTGATTCCGCCCCTAATATCGTCTAAGGCCGCGGACTAATTAACCCATTGCTTCATCATGTCGATCAAGTCCACCACCCGATTTGAATAACCCCACTCGTTGTCGTACCAGTTGAGGGTCTTCACAAACCTGGCGCCGGAAACCCGAGTATAGGGTGCGTCGAAGATGGAGGAGTGGGGATCGCCAATTATATCGGAAGAAACAATTGGTATTGTGGAATAGGACAGAATGTGCTTCAACCGGGCAGTCTTGGATGCCTCATACACGGTTTCATTAATATCGTTAACCGTAACCTCCTGGCCGAGTTCGCATACCAGATCAACCACTGAACCATCCGGTACCGGTACGCGGCAGGCGATACCGTCGAGCCGTCCAGCCAGGTCCGGCAGCACCTTGCCCACTGCACGGGCGGCGCCGGTAGTGGTCGGAATGATGTTCTCCGCGGCGGCACGGCTGCGGCGCCAATCCTTATGGGGCACGTCTGCCAACCGCTGATCGTTGGTGTAGGCGTGTACCGTGTTAATAATTCCCTCAACGATGCCAAAGTTATCGTGCAGCACCTTGGCCATGGGGGCCAGGCAGTTGGTCGTGCAGCTGGCGTTCGAGACGATTTTGTGGTCGGCGGTCAGACCGTCATCGTTGACCCCCAGGACCACCATGTAATCAATATCGTCCTTGGCTGGGACGGTAAGCACAACCCGGTCAGCGCCGGCTTGCAGATGTTTCTCCAACTGTTTTTTCTCACGGAAGATGCCGGTGGCTTCCACCACAACGTCAATATTCATGGATTTCCAGGGGAGCTCCGCCGGCTCACGTTCGGCCAGCATTTTAATCTTCGAGTCGGCGATACTCAAAGAATCGCCCGTCAGTGTAACATCCTCGCCAAATCCGCCCATTACTGTATCGTACTTCAGCAGATAGACCAGCGCCTCAGGATCAAATAGATCGTTTATGGCGACAACTTCAATATCCTTGCGCTTATGGAGTATGCGGAAAACCGAGCGGCCAATCCTGCCGAAACCATTGATTGCAACTTTCATGCGGCACCTCCCTGCCCGTTGAGGTTGGCGTATGCGCGGACGAGGTTCAGCATTCGAGCTGCGTGGCCCCAGCCGTTATCGTACCAGCCGATGACCTTAACCATACGTCCTTGAGATTTCATAGTCGCCCTGGTGTCAAAGACCACACTGTGGCGGTTCCCGATGACATCACTGGATACGATGGGGTCTTCAGTAATACCGATGATATTGGGTTGCTTGGCAGCCGCATCACGGGCGGCCTGGTTAACATCGTCGATCGAGACATCCGCGTTTTCCAGGTGCAGGGTCAGATCCAACAACGATCCGTCGGCCACGGGTACATTCAGGGCAATGCCTTCCAGCTTACCGGCAAATTCGGGCATGATCTTCTCAACCCATCCCGGGGAATCAGTCGTGTTGGGGATTATATTGTCAGCTGCCGACCGGCTGCGGCGGAAATCCGTGCCCGCTGAATCCTGTAACGGCTGATCGCTGGTATACGCGTGAATTGTGGTCATCATAGCACGCTCAATGGCGAACCTGGAGGAAATGATCTTAAGCATTAAAGCCATAGCCGTTGTTGTAGACGATCCAGCGGAAATCAGCCGGTCTGAATTTTGAACCTTGTCGTCGTTTATGCCCACCAGCACCACACGATCAATACCGCCTTCCGGCAGATTGGCGATAATAACGCGTCGTGCCCCTGAAGCCAGGTGTGCTTCCATATGCTCCTTACTGAGGAACTTATGGGTGGCGTCTATCACCAGGTCCACTTTGTACCCGTCCCAGGGCACATCGCCTGGTGAGGCGCCGTGAACCATTCTGGCTGAACGGCCATCATCAAGGATTAAGCGGTTATTCTCGAAGCGAGCTTCTTTTTCAAACGAGCCGTGAATTGAATCCCGTTGCAGCAGGTAATGCAGTATTTCCGGTTCGGCGATATCGCTGACTACCGCAATTTCCACATCGTCTGTCTCGGCTGCCAGCCGGTACAGGTTGCGGCCGATCCGGCCAAATCCCATTAAACCAACACGTATCATGAGTGGATATCCCTTTCATGGGCACAGAGCCCTTATTATTAACCGGAGTCCCCGGCTCAGAACCTTTGCCAATCATGCCAAAGCGAAGGCATGAAGCTACTAAATTTTCAAGACCGGATTCAATAGTCTTATTATGCGGTACTTTTGAGGGGCGGCAGGTTGTTAACCGCCGACGGTGATACCTAGAACAAAAATTGTACCTGCAAAGGCCAGCAGCAGAGGCCAGCTGGTGAACAGGAAACGCTCGCGGCTGGGATCCTCGAATACGTGAACCTGGAACTCATGGATGGTGATGCCGCCGTGGGAATCGGTCACTTCGAAAATAATGTCGTTGGGGCCTTTCTGCAACGTGCGTGGACGCCATTTGAACAACCCGGTGCGCGCGTCGAACTCAGAATAGCGTGGCAGTTTTACTGCCTGGTAACGGATGGCATCACGATTAAGGTCCTCAGCCACAACACGGTAGGTGTATTCGTAGTGATTAAGAGCTACCGGTTTCGGCTGGGATATAATGCGCGGCGACATATTTACAAAAATTGAGGCAGCTTGCCGGTCGGCCGCGTGTCCGTCGCTGGCTTCCACCACAAATTCCTGCCAGTTCAACTGCTCCAGGGAGGGCAGCCAGGTTACCATTCCGTGGGCATCAACCTGCATTCCTTCCGGGGCCTTGGTCAGGCGATAAGTAAGCTTGGCCTCTTCGTTCTTATCGTCTACCCGTATATTGTATGTAAAGCGCGCTTCCGCATCAGCCAGCGTGTCAGGCTGTGAGATGATGGCAGGGGGATAATTGGCATAAACCCGGAAGGTTTGCTCATCCCGGGTAAAACCATCGGACACCACCAGGCGAACCTGATGGTACCCCGCCTGGCTGGGCGCCGGATCCCAGGAGATGTGGCCGTTATGAGTTACGGTCATACCGTCGGGAAAATCACTCAGGCTGTAATGAATAAACGGTATGGGTTTGGCTTCGTATTTGGGCATTATTCCCCGGCCGCCCTGGAAAAGTTCCCACAGCACATCATCGAGGTTAACCAGGCCCGGCTGGGGACTGATATATACTACCACCAGCTGCTCACCATCGATAAACAGGTGTTTCACCGCCTGTTTCAGGTCAACCCGGGCGGCCTCGGTCACCTCGCCGGCATCGGGCCGCTGAGGTTTGTTGATGTAAACATTTCGGGCTTCTTTAAACTGGGCTATGTAGCGGGGCAGCTCGTGGCGGAATTTGTCATCCTGTACATCGATAATGTAGGCCGAGCTGCGTTCGAGGTCGGTGATGACCGTAGGCCGACGGAATTTGAGCAGGGCATTCGTATTCTCGTCACGGGAAGCAACCTGGTAATTATAAGTCTGCCCAATAATGGCGGAATCGGGTGGCACTGACGTAATCTGTATGGCGCTGTTTACGAAAATCACGCCACGGAAGGCCGTCACGTCCATGCCATCGGATACTTCGACAACATATTTATTGGCATCCAGATTACCATAGCCGGTTGGCCATATTACATTCCCGGTGGAATCGATGGTCATGTTAAGGGGGCCTCGGGCAACAACCCATTGCTGCCGGCTGGTCCTGTTCGCATCGGTTGCCGAGAATCCCAATTGCACCGTGTCACCGGCCATAACGGTCATGGCGGCCATAGGGGGATTGACAATTCTCGGCGGCGAATTGACAAACACCCAGCCATCCTGTACGTCCTCCGTGATCCCATCGGTTACCCGCACCTGGAATTCGTTGGTATCCAACTGGTCGGGACCGGGGGTCCAGTGAATTATCCCCTGTTCATCCACCGTCATGCCTTCGGGCGCCTTGGGTAAGGAGTATGTATACTGTTTCTGGGTTCCGGGCTGAAAAGAGGTAACCTGGTATTCGTAGGGCTTTTTTACACGGGCCAGGTGTGGCGCCGAGGACGTGAGCATCAGTTTAGCATTCACGTTGATGGTAAAAGTCTGAACATCCTTATCGAATCCATCGTAAGCCGATATGACTACCTGGTAATCATCGTGGTGGGTTTCATTGGTTCGCCAGGTCAAGATGCCGTTGCGGTCCAGCACCATGTTCTCGGGGCTGGTTTCCAGGCGATATTCCAGGCGGGCATCGGAGTTACGGTCATTTACCTGAATGCGATAGGCGAATAGCTGCCCCGCCAGTATGCGTTCGGTTTCCGGCCGACTGGTGATGCGCGGTTTGTCATTGACATAGATCAGCATCTGTTCCTTCACCTGCTCAGTTTCAGGGATTACCCGGAACACCTGGGCCGAATCGGTTACCTGGTCTTCGTAGTTCACACCGGTCTGGAACAGGATTTCATACTCCACGTTCCAGGCGCCAAAGTGCTCATCACCAGGTTGCCAGACCATGGCTTGCCGCTGAAAATTGAAGACCATACCTGGTGGCTTACGAAGGAACCGGAAATTCACAAACTGATCTGCACGCTCTCCCAGGACATTCCTGGAAAACTCATCCCCGGAATAAAGGACATAGTCCGGCGTTCGGAACGGTGGCAAGGCCCTGGGATCAGGCGGTCCGCCTCGTTGCGGAAAAAAGACCACCGGTCCTTCGTCGGGTATTCCTTCCATGGCAGTAGCCCGATCCTGATCTGAAACCAGTGGCATTTCAGGCAGCTTTGCCCCTGGCTCCATCTCAACTATCTCGGTTACCCCGGGCGCTTGATAATCAACGGGTGGCTCGGCAACAGGGGTCGGTGATCCAACCGGCATGGCCGCCAGGAAAAGTCCCTGGTCCGTCTTGGCTACCAGGCTCAGCTGTGGCGCACGTCCGGGCGAGCCGGGCAGGATCAGGAATTTTTCATACTCGACAGGACCTGAGACGCCCTCCCCCGTAACCGACCGAACGGTACCTATGTTCAGCAGAGTCCCACTCATACCACCGGTGGCGGCTACGGTACCATTATCCAGCAGGTAGAGCATTTCGTCCCGGCCATCACCGTTAAGGTCAGCCATGGATAGATGCCGAAGTCCGGTGATGCGCTCATCCATCCGTGTGCTGTTTAGGCTGGGTCCGGACAGGTATACCCTGGTCAGCGACCCATCATTATGCGCGATCAGCACTTCTTCCTGGCCGTCGCCGTCCGGGTCGCCAGCGGCTATGGCGTCCATCAGAATGGGCTGGCTGGTCGAGGCCGTCAGCGTAACCTCGCGGTAGCTGCTGCGGCCATCGATAAAGGCGCTTATGGGCTGATCTTCGCCCTGGCCCACCACCACAATATCACGGCGCAGATCGCCATTCAAATCAGCGTCAATAGCGGTAAACGGCCGTGATCCGGTAATGATATTTCTGGGCCGCAGGTCTGCTTTTGCCTGCAATCCGCTGCGGCTGTGGTCCACTACCAGCACCATACGGTCGGGGCTGCCGGTGATCACGATCAGTTCGTCATCACCGTTAGAGTCCAGGTCGGAGACAATCAGGCCGGCTGGACGGAGATACGAAATACCCCTGCCGCGATAACTCCAGCTATAGCTGGGTTCATCCGCAAAAATGGCCTTGCCACTATCCCAGTCGAATACCTGCAACCACTGGGGAGAAGCATTCTCCGGCAGGGATTGATGGTTAATCAGGGCGCTGATCTCGCGTCGGCCATTGCCGTCCAGATCAGTCACGGCGGCCTCAACCAGCAAGGCGCGGTCATTGTCAAAGTGGCGCCGCCACAGGACGGTACTTTCACCGCTGGCGCTTAATTCCAGGTAGATCAGGTCTGATCCGGCTGATTCGCCCTCCGATTGGAGCAGCAAATACTCAGGCAGACCGTTAGCCACATAATCCCAGCCACCACCGAGAATCCTTGCTGAAATGGTGGTTGAGCCGATTCTGAAAACAGAAATCTCTCCGGCAAGAATGGTTGCCATAGAAGCAATAAGGATGAATAAACGCAGATATTTGGGCACAGTCTTCGTTATTAGACCCGCGGTTTGAGCTCTGCTAGTATTGTTAATTGCACTTACCCGTACGAAAGCCGTATATATTTGGCTTAAATTTAATAGAAAAAATATAGATGGGTTAGACGGATATTGCAAGGGAAAAGGTTGCCTTTTGCATAATAAGGTCTTTTTGCTATTGTTGAATGCAAGACACCCGTCTTATATTGTAAATTCTTTGTCGATGTAAATAATTTATTCGGTGGGGTTATCAGCATAAGCATGGAGACTATTTTGGGCTGTCCCAGGCTATAAAGGGAGAAAACATATGAAAAATCGTTGCCATCCAATCACTTTAATCCTGCTGTTTTGTTCAGGCCTGCTCGCTCAGCGGGATATTGAGTATCCGGGCGAGGCCTATTTCGGTGGGGGTATCGGGTATACTCCAACCTTTCTGATGCTTGATGTGGCAAAGGCTTTCCCCTTCAACACCGGTACTGACGCAACTACGCAAGAGCTGCTGGGCGCTTCTGGCCTGAATTTCACTCCTGATGATGTTGACGCGTTAGGCTCCATGCTGGTTCTGCATGGCGCGGAGGGGTTCGGCAACATTACGGGCAGCTGGCGAATCGGAGCGTATGTGGGATTGGGTAGTAACAGTATTACCAGGGTTGATACCAACGCCGGCACCGATGCTACCGTTGATCTGAAGCTGACTTTGATGAACGGCAGCGCCTCGGTGGAGTACGTAATTCCGCTGTTCAGTAATCTGGAAATTTCGGCCGGTTCGTTGTTTGGATTCAGTCGGGCCATCATCCAGTTTGCTAGTACTTCGGTCGCACCCGACTGGGAGGGCCAATTCAACGGCACCGATACCAGCAATACAATGGCTGTCTTGTCCGGTACATTTTTCAGCTTTCAGCCCTATATGGCGATCAAGCTCCAGTTCCTGGACCGGGCCGGTCTGCGCATGAGCGCCGGATATCAACTGGGAACTCTGGCGGCTAACCGCTGGGCGGTCAACGATTTTCAGAAAATCGTAGCTCCCAGTGACGGCAATTTTAATGCCCTGGCGGTACGTGTAATGCTCTATCTGGGTATTTAACAACTATGCTTATTAGAACAGGAATGGTTTTAAACGCTGCTCCAGAACCCCTGCAGTCACTATTATGAAAAGAAAAAGCGTCTGGATAGCAACGGCTGCCGTACTTGTGGCTCTGCTGGTCATGGTGGGGGGTAAACTTCGGTCTCAGCCGGTTCAATCATCTACCGATATCTACAACAAGTTCAAATCACTGAATGAAATTGTGCAGCTGGTGAACGAGAATTATGTTGATCCGGTTGAGTGGGATGATGTTTTCGAAGGCGCTTTCAGCGGCCTGTTGGAACGTCTGGATCCCCATTCTACCTATATTTCCGCCGATCAATTTGAGGCCATGAACGAGCAGTTTGTCGGGAACTTCCAGGGTATCGGCATCGAATTCGACATTATCGACGATTGGATTACGGTTATCGCACCGGTGGCGGGCTCTCCCTCCGAGAGAGTCGGGTTGCAGGCGGGAGATAAGATTGTTGAGATAGATGGCGAATCGGCCTACGCTTTTACCCAGACCCAGGTGTTCAACACTTTGCGTGGCGCAAAAGGCACCGTGGTCAATATCAAGGTACGGCGCCCTGGTCGGGAAAAACCGATTTCGTTCACTATCATCAGAGACAACATACCGATCTATAGCGTGTTGGCATCGGTAATGCTGGATGAACAGACCGGTTACATTCTGGTCAATCGTTTTGCCAGCAAGACGGCGTCCGAAATGAGCGCCGCCCTGGAAGAGCTGGAAGCCCAGGGCATGACCCGCTTAATGCTGGACCTGAGAAATAACGGTGGCGGTTACCTGGAACAGGCCGTTGAGATTGTGGATATGTTCATTGCCTCCGAGGATACGGTTGTCTATACCAAGGGGCGGCAACCGGGTATGAACACCGCCCACCTGGCCCACCGGGAAGGCACCTATCCCCCCTTCCCAGTGATTGTATTAATAAACCGGGGATCAGCCAGCGCCAGTGAAATCGTGGCGGGGGCCCTGCAGGACCTGGATCGAGGACTGGTTGTAGGAGAGAACAGTTTTGGCAAAGGGCTGGTGCAACGGCAGTGGCGGCTTACGGACGGTTCAGCCTTGCGCGTGACGGTGGGCAGATATTATACGCCCAGTGGTCGCCTTATCCAAAGGCCCTACAAGAATGGCTCGCGTGAATATTACCACGCCCTATATACCCGTTCCAGCAACCCGGCCTTTGAGGACTCGATCAAAGGTACGCTGCCCCGCTATGCCACCCGCTCGGGCCGCACTGTCTACGGCGGCGGTGGTATTTTTCCCGATGTTTCCGTACCCTACACACAGGAGCTGAATGATCAAACCATGCGCCTGCTGAATAATCCCGAGCGGCTGTTCTTTCAATATGCCGAAGTGCTTGCTGGTGAAATCACAGGCCGTTATAATGGCGTGGAGGAGTTTCTCGCGGGACACCGGCTGGATGAGCATGAAGCCGCCCGGTTTTCGAACTGGCTGAAGAGCAAAGATGAAGATACGACGGAAGAACTGCTGGGTGAAGACTGGCCCTACATTTCCAACCGGTTATCCAGCGAGATGGCCGGCCTGCTTTGGGACCGCGAAGCCCTGTACCGGGTTCGACTGGAAGCCGATAAGCAGGTGCTGGAGGCGTTGACCCTGTTTGGCCAGGCGGCCTCTCTATCGGGCTTGCAATAACCGCCATTACGGATTAATATCAAGGGCATTGTCTTGGTAAAATAATTTCAGAGTTGTAGTATTCGCGCTGCAATTCCCGTTATTCATTTCCACGATTTATACGGAGGTTAAAAGTAAATGCTAGTTGAGAAATTTCTTCAGGGCGGCGCTTTCATGTGGCCGATTCTCATTTGTGGTATTGCAGGAATAGCGTTTGCTATTGAGCGCCTGTACCACTTGCTTAAGAGCGATATTGCCGTAGATGAATTCTCCCAGGAAATAACTGATGTTCTGAAAAGCTCCGGCGTTAGGCCCGCCAGGGACAAGTGCGAAGAGGTCAGCGGTCCCTTGGGCAACATCTATATGGCAGCACTGGACCATGTGGGCATGGGTGTTGCCAGCGCCGAGAAAGCCATCGAAAACCGTGGCAGTATCGAGATGGCCAATCTGGAAAAGAACATGTCCTGGATTACTTTTTTCATCGGTACGGCGCCTATGCTCGGATTCCTGGGTACGGTGGTCGGTATGATCAAGGCCTTCGATGACATCAAAGTTCAGAACGACATCAGTCCCGCTGTTGTGGCTGGTGGTATCTCTATCGCACTGCTGACTACCGCCTTCGGACTGATCGTGGCGGTTATTCTTCAGTTTTTCCAGAACCTGGCCCTAAATATGATCGAGGGGCACATCCTCAGCATGGAAAAAGGGTCGGAAGCCCTGGTAGAGACTTTCATGGTGCTGGACCATGACGGCAAACTGAAAAACTAGCCATCCGCGTCCCGGAGCAGCCATGCTAAAACGACAAAAGGCCAAGCTGAAAGAAATCCCTTCCTCTTCCATGGCGGATATTGCCTTCCTCCTGCTGGTGTTCTTTCTGGTAACCACAACGATCAGTATGGACAAAGGTATCGGTCTGGTGCTGCCGGCCAGTGATGAAGAGATCGAGGTAAATCCCAAGAACATCACCAAGGTCCTGATTGACGCCTCCGGCCGGGTTATGCTCGATGAGGAACAAGTGCCCCTGAATCAGCTGAAGGGTAAAATCAAGAACATGATCGCCCGGAACGATAAATTGATTGTTTCGGTAAAGCCCCATCCCAAGACTAAGCACCAGAGCTACGTGGATGTGCTGGATCAGCTTAAACAGGCCGGCGCTACGCGAATTTCTATAGCCGAGCCGGATCAATAGGCACGATTAGAGGGATAGATGAAGTTCGATAAACGGACGGTGCTGAAATCGGAGATACCAACGGCTGCCATGCCGGATATTATTTTCATGCTGCTGGTGTTTTTTATGGTGACTACGGTACTCCGCGAATTTGAAGGGCTGCCCATCGCGCTGCCAAGCGCTACCAAGATCGAGAAGCTGGAGAGCAAGCGCAATACCACCCATATCTGGGTGAACAAGGTGGGGCTTGTATCTATCGATGACAAACGGGTCCCTATTCAGGCAGTAAAGAATGTGATGTACGTTAAAATATCTGAAAACCCCAAGCTGACTACCAGCTTGAAGGTTGATAAAGAAACTACCATGCGTATCATCACAGACCTCCATTCCGAACTCCGGGCGGCAAGCGCGCTGAAGGTCAACTATTCAGCTAAGACAAGGGCTGGTTAGCTATGGCTGTAAAGGACGATAAATTCATTCTGCGATACCCGGTACGGGTGCGCTGGGTACTGGTGACGGTTATTGTGTTTGTAGTATTTATTTTCTACCTTATTCCGAGGTTTGAGCAGGAACTCACCTATGTTCAAACAACCATCATGGAGGAGATCGAAACCTTCGATATCCCGCCTACTGAAATTTTTGAGGCGCCACCGCCACCTTCACGTCCGGCCATTCCGGTTGAATCAGAAGATGAGGATATCGCCGAGGACATCACCATAGAGGAGACGGATCTTGACGATTTCGAGTGGGAGGCCCCACCCCCGCCTCCTGACCAAGGGCCCACTGTCCGGTTTATACCTTATGATGAGGCGCCGGAGCCAATCGGTGGTTACGAGGCCATTCAACGCAACGTACGCTATCCCGAAATAGCCCAGGAAGCGGGTATTGAAGGTATGATTATCGTTCAGGCCTTCATTAACGACAAGGGCCGCGTGGAGGAAACGGTGATTCTCAAAGGTATCCCCAATACCGGTCTGGATGAGGCCGCCAGGGAGGCCATCAAGCGTACCCGCTTTAGACCGGCCAAACAGCGCGACCGGGCCGTAGGCGTCTGGATTTCCATCCCGGTTAATTTCCGCCTGCGAAACTAGCACAAGCTCCAAATTGTAATTGATCCAAAAGAACGCTTCCAAGGCGCCCTTTGCTTATGTGTAAAGACCGGCGTGTCTGGCTGATGGTAACCTGATCCACCTATATTCTCTGACAACTTACTGATCGGTTCTCGCGTCTAATAAAAACAGACACAGTCGATACCGAGGGGAAACAGATGGGTAAAGCTGTATCAATTGGAATGGGACTGGCGGTATCATTGGCATTCGGCGCCAGGCTTGATCAGGTCGCTCTTGACTTGCCACGCACTCTGGAAGCAGTGCGGATACCATCAGGAGACGTCAGAATTGACGGCAATCTCGATGACGAGGCGTGGCTGCGGACAGCATTTATCGACAATTTCGTCCAGCGCGATCCCCTGGAGGGTGAAGCGGCTACCGAGCGGACGGAGTTCGCCGTACTGTATGATGACGAATATATCTATGTAGCGATCAATGCCTACGATAGCGACCCCGGCGCTATACGCAGCATTTTGAGTCGCCGCGATGAAAGAACGCCCAGCGACTGGGTCGCCGTATCATTTGACAGCTATGGTGATTATCGTACGGCCTTCGATTTCTGGCTCAATCCCCAGGGTGTAAAACGGGATGCCCGCCATTATGATGACACGAATGAAGACCTAAACTGGGATGCGATCTGGGAGGGCAAAGCTGCGATCCACGCGAAAGGCTGGTCAGCGGAATTCCGGATACCATTAAGGGAATTGCGATTCTCGGATCAAGGCAGTCAAACCTGGGGCCTACAGATTTATCGTCATATATCAAGGAAAAATGAAGACTTGTTCTGGACGTACTGGCCTAAAGAAGAGAGTGGCTTTGTTCGCCATTATGGACGGCTGACCAGCCTGCAAAATATTCCCCGACAGCGCCGTATCTATATCTCGCCCTATTCCACAGGACAGTTTTCTTTAGCCTCTGATTATATAACACCGGTGCACCCGGAAAATTATTACCTGCGGCCTAACCTGGGAGCTGACCTGAAAGTAGGGGTTAGTAACAACCTCACTCTTGACGTGACTTTTAATCCCGATTTTGGCCAGATTGAAGCTGACCCGGCTGAATTGAATCTGAGCGCCTTTGAAACCTTTTATGCCGAGAAGCGACCCTTTTTTATTGAGGGCAGCAATATATTTGAGTTTGGACTGGGGCTTGGCGATGGGGACTTGGGCAGAAACCGCCTGTTTTATCCCCGGCGGATTGGCCGGGCGCCACAGTATTCGTCAGATTACGATGACGGCTATATCGAGGCCCCCAGCGCCACCACCATAATGGCGGCCGGCAAGCTGAGTGGCAAAACGTCCTCGGGCTTATCAATCGGGATGTTGAACGCCCTGACAGCTGAAGAGCGGTCCACGGTGCAGTTCACCGATCAGGCCCAAATTCACGAGGTGGTGGAACCACGGACCAACTACTTCGTCACCAGGCTTCAGCAGGATCTTAACGAAGGCGCTACCTCGGTAGGGGGCATTGTGGCAGCTGTCAACCGCCAGATCCATGAGAATTATCTGGATTATCTGCGGCGCGATGCCTATTCCGGCGGTCTGGATATACAGCACCGCTTTATGGATGATACATACCAGATTGATGCCACTGTGGCGGTGACAAATGTGCTGGGCAGTATTGAATCGATGCTCGATACCCAGGAGGGTTCATCCCACTATTTCCAGCGCCCTGACGCGACCCATCTGGAAGTAGATACTACCGCTACTCACCTGACCGGCTATACACACAATCTGGCAATCCAAAAGATCAAGGGCGAGCACTGGCGCGGGGCTATCGGGGAGATGTCTTTCTCACCCGGTTTCGAAGCCAACGATCTGGGCTATCATGGCAGTGTCGATCGCAGCATGCAGTTTATCTGGGCCCAATACAGAGAAGACCAGCCCGGTGATATAATACGCAACTATCAATTGAACTTTAACCTGTGGTCAGGTTTCACTTTTGCGGGCCCGGGCGAAATGACGGCGCTGGGAGGCAATCTAAATCACCATTACACCTTCATGAACTACTGGCGCGCCGGTTACGGTTTTAACATCCAGGCCCCGGTTCTGCACCTGACAGCTCTGTGGGGCGGTCCGGCTGTACGTACCGATACGGGATTCAAGTTCTTCAGTTATGTTGGCAGTGACGGCCGTAAAGCACTTTCATTTCAGATCTTCGGGTATAAAGGGACCCAGCCGGACTCGAGGATCAACTGGAACGGATTTGGGCCGGAACTGACCTGGCGTCCTACCGATTATTTCTCGCTCCACGCTTCTGCGGAAGTGGAGAACATGCACGATACCTGGTCAACCTGGGGCGATTATGATGTGCTGGTGGATCAGCAGACCGGCGAAGAGCGCTTTCTGCTGGCCTCACTGGACCAACGGACCGTTTCAGCCACCCTGCGCATTGACTTGACGCTGACATCCAATCTGTCCATCCAATTCTACGGATCGCCGTACGTCACGGCCGGGAAATTTTTTGATGACAAACTGGTCATCGAAGAAAATGTCCGCAGCGATAAATTCGATGAACGTTTCCACACGTTTACCGCTGCTGAACGGGATTTTGACGGCAACCCCAACACCTATAATTACGATCCAGAAGGGGACTACACCGGGATCAATTTTGTGGTACCCTCAGACCGCGACTTCAACTATAAGCAGTTCAACTCCAACCTGGTCATCCGGTGGGAATATCAAACCGGCTCGGCGGTCTATTTTGTCTGGTCACAGAATATGAGCGAAGAAATAGAGAATGGAGCTTTCAGCTACACTGACGATCTGCAGGACCTGTTTCGACTTGAGAAGGAAAACGTATTCATGATCAAGGCCAGCTACCTGTTCAATATCTAGAGCGGCTGAATCAAGTACGGGGCCTCTCACGCGGAGGCTTCCCCGGACAGAATAATAAACTCCTGCCGCACCTCCTTTATGATCGCTTCCATCGTCGCCTGCTCGTAGCGTTCAGGCGGGATTATCTTGCCAAAACGAACGACTACCTCGCCAGACCGCAGGATGTTGGAGTTCTTGGCTTTGATATGGAACGCGCCCTCAATACCAACTACCTGGATGGGGGCGCCGCAGTTAATCGCCATATGGAATCCCCCCTTCTTCAGGGGGCCGACTTTACCTGTAAGGGTACGGGTACCTTCCGGCATTATGGCTACGTGCATACCGCGTTTCAGTCGTTCTTCAGCCAGGGCAATCGAGCGCAGGGCCGCTTCCCGGTTTTTGCGTTCAATGGGTATTCCGCGAAAGCGCTTAACCAGCCAGCCCCACAAGGGGATATGCAAATACTCGACCGCCACAATAGAGGTGAAAGTATCCTTCATTATCGCCGCCAGGATTAAAGGATCTATAAAGCTGGCGTGATTGGCCATCACAATGTAAGCCCTGTCGTTAGGATAGCTGCCCTCGACACGCAGGCGCGTGCCTATTACCCGGAGAATGGCCCGAGCCAGCACTGAAGCCAGGCGGTAGCGCATCCGTTCGGGCGGCAGGAACGATACCAGCAGCAGGAGTATTCCACCGATGGTAAACACCGTAATGCCGTTGGCCCAATGCAGGTATGATTTTAATTTGATCATCTTATACCAATCTGATATTTACACTTCTTCGACACAGAACCTTTGCCGGATCATCTCCCAGTTAAGGTTCTCCAGTAAAGCGGCAAGATTCTCCTGATCGTCATTGTCAAAACTGGATAGCGCAGCTTCTATTTTCTGCTCAACCCGGGCGCGCAGTAAGGAAAGCTGCCCCTGCCCCTGCCTCTGCTACTGCTACTGCCACTGCCTCTGCCACTGCCTCTGCCTCTGCTACTGCTACTGCTTCTGCTTCTGCCCCTCTATACTCTGCTTTCCAATGCCTGGTGAACAGCTGCGATTGTATCGGGGGTTGTGCCGCAGCAACCACCGATAAACCGGGCGCCCAACCTGGCCCACTCGACTGCCGCTCCGGCGAAATCGGCGTTACTGTAATACTCATTAATGATTCCTTCAGCAGAAGGTTGCGATGTGCCCCGGTTGGCGTAGATCCCCCACGGAAGAGGGCTGCGTTCAGCTAATTCTTTGGCGGCCTTACCAGCCAGTGGCAGGGTAACACAATTGACCAGTATACCTACTGCGCCGTACTCATTAACCTGTTGAACGGCATGGTGAAGGGGATCGCCATGCCAAAGCTTCATGTTATCGTCAACCAGGAAGGAGACCAGCGCCACCAGTCCAACTGATCCGGCGGCATCCAAAGCTATTAAGGCCTCCTCCAGATTGATCTGTGTCTCGATAAGCGCAAGGTCAGCCCCGGCATTGGCCCCTGTTTCGGCCAGTACCTGATAGGTTTCAGCGGCAACGGCGGCGCCGGGATAGGCTTCCGGTGTGTAGCAATCATCCACAGGAGCCATTGAGAGGGCTACCAGCGCGCCACTATCTCCTATGGCCGTTTTAGCCAGTGCCAGGGCGGTCCTGGTGGCTGCCAGGGCCCTTAATCCGGACTCACGAGCGCTGAAGCCGGCCTGCTCGTAGCTATAGGTGGTAGTCCTGAAAGTGTTGGCGGTGATGATTCGGGCGCCGGCCTGTATGTAGTGGCGGTGAATTTTGCGGATCAGGGGAGCGTTTCGTTCCAGAGCGGCCGCTGACCAGAGCGGCTGCGCCAGGTCCACGTTATTCCGCAGCAGCTCGGTGCCTAACGCGCCATCCAACAGGATGAGCCCGGGACCTTCAATCAAACGTTTTAATTGGTCTTTATTGCTATACTTCGGCACTACTGGAAAATAAGTCATACTGCTGGTCTTTCACCAGTCATATATTCAGCTATGGCGATGTCCAGCTGGAAATTAGCTAGCGCAAATGTGAAAGTCAGCCATAAGGCCAGTGCTATCACTATTTCGTTCACGGAAGAAGAGTTGGCTTCCTACGATCTGGAGGGCCGGCTCCTGGGTATATACGAGTTTGGCGCTAATGTGCGCCGCGGCCTGGACAACAGCTTTCAAAAACGGTGGCGCGAGGATGCTATTCCGGCAAGGGACCTGAAACAGGCCGCTTTATCGAGGGACGAATCATGGGAGCTAACCGAGCGCTACCGCGAATTGACCCAAAAACTGCTGTCAGATCATGGCGCAGCCCGGCAGTGGCCGGAAACAAAGGTGATCCTGGAGCGGATTACCGGGCATACCTACCAGCGCCTTGAAGAAAGCGCCGCCCGCTTCCGCGCTGTATATGGACATATCCCTATCCTACCGCCCGATCAGTACCGCTCCCTGGTTGTGCAGGCTACCGACGGTTGCCCCTATAATAAGTGCACATTCTGCACTCTCTACCGTGATAAGGAATACATGGTTCGCAGCCCTGAGCAGTTCAGCGCCCACATTAAGGAAGTCCTGAATTTCATGGGCGCAGGCCTGAGCTATCGAAACGCCATATTCTTAGGAGATGCTAACGCTCTGGCTATATCAATCGGACGCTTAACAGGTCTGCTGGAGATTCTGCGGAGCACCCGGGAAATCAGGCCACTGCTGGATAAAGGCGGTGTCAATGCCTTTCTGGACATCTATACTGGTATCAGGAAATCGGTTGAGGACTACCGGGCCCTGGGCGCATTGGGCTTGAAGCGGGTCGCGCTGGGAGTTGAAAGCGGCAGCGAGGCCCTGCTCGATTTTGTTAATAAACCCGGTAAACGGGATGATATCATGTGGCTGGTCGACACTCTGAAAGCGGCCGGTCTGGAAGTAATTGTAATCTTTATGGTTGGACTGGGCGGGCACACGTACCGAAGAGACCATCTGGAAGATTCGGCTACGCTGGTGAAGCAATTAGCCCTGTCCAAGGGTGATATCATCTACCTGTCCCAGTTTGCACCCAGCACCGAGGCACCCTACCTGCGTGTGGCCAAAGCCGCCCATGTGAAGCCGCTGTCACATGATGAAATTGTCGACGAGACAATGGCCTGGAAAGCAAGATTGGCTCAGGAGCTCGGCGGAAAAGGCGTGAAGGTAGTGCCCTACAGTTTTCAGCGGTTTATCTATTAACTAGCGCAGTTCCGGCCTTAATATTGAACTGAGAGCACAGCAACCATTTGAAACAGGTTCTGAACTGGTGACGGAAACGCAATCTAGTCCGTTGGAATTACGCTAGAAATTCGTTAATAACTGAAATCATCATGGAAAACTTTCGCAATTCGTTTCTCATATCAATGCCTCATCTTACCGATACCTTTTTTGAGAAAACGGTGCTTTATATCTGTGATCATAATCCCCAGGGAGCCATGGGTGTGGTTGTAAATCGTCCCCTGGCCTCCGGCAAGGTTGCGGTGGTGCTCCAATCATTAGGTCTGGATGAAGCGACGAAACTGTCTGAGATCATGGAGGTCTATTACGGCGGGCCGGTACAGCCAACACTGGGTTTTGTGCTGCATAGCTCCGATTACTCGCTGGAGGATACGGAAGAGATTTCCTCGAGGATATCCCTTTCAACCAACATTCAGATTTTCCAGGACATCCAAAATGATGCCGGTCCCAGGCAATTTCGCTTTGCCCTAGGCTATGCCGGCTGGGGCGCGGGCCAGCTGGAGCGGGAGATTTCTAACGGCGATTGGCTCGTAGTGCCTGCTGACCCGGAATTTATCTTTGAAACGCCCGACCGCTCAAAATGGACCGAGGCCGCCCGCCAGTTCGGAATCGAAGTATCACAAATCAGCGGTTTTGGTGGCAGCGCTTAGGAGGTCGCCAATCTTTTAGGCAGGTGAGTAAGCCCTGCTGTTACCAAAGGCACAAACCGTACCGCCAGGTCTTCCTCTTCAATAATCTGATTCTTCATCCGCGCGCACACAACCAGCTTTTGCGAGTGGACGGTGTTACCTAACGGCAGGATCATTCGGCCCCCCTCCGCTAACTGATCTACAAGAGCGTCGGGGATTTTTTTCTTAGCCGCGGCCGTTACCAGGATACGATCGAAAGGCGCCGCATCAGGCCAACCATCGCGGCCATCTCCGAGCCGCAAATGGACGTTCTTGAATTGCAGATCTTCCAAGGTTTTACGTGCCCGGATACTGTGGGCGGCTATGATCTCAACTGAGTAGACCTCCTTGCATAATGTCGCCAGTAAAGCCGCCTGGTAGCCGGATCCGGTTCCGATTTCGAGGACCCGATGATCGGGCTCGGTCTGAAGTAATTCGGTCATATAGGCTGTGATATACGGCTGAGAGATAGTCTGCCCCTGGCCAATGGGCAGGGGACCATCAACGTAAGTGTTCTTGGGCTTTGTGTACGGTACAAAGCGGTGGCGGGGTATAACTTCCATGGCCCGCAGTATGCGGGGATCGGTGATACCGCGGGCAGCAATCTGTTCCGCTACCATTCGGTGTCTCAGGGCTGCTATATTCTTGCGGTCTTTCAACGCCGAAAGCTAAACAAAGGATTAAGCTTTTCAAATATTCTTTATGCCGGATATTTTACCATGACCAGATTCCCATCATCAGCTGCTGTATATCCTGTTAACCGTACGTTTCAGCTGCTGGCAGCCTTGATGATTTATTGCGCTACCACCGTTCTGGCCCAGGCCCAATTGAGCGGATACGCCTTCCT
>DAOWIJ010000234.1 GCA_030640955.1 Fidelibacterota bacterium | reverse complement strand
GGTTCAGATTCCTCCACCTCTGGCTCAGGAGCTGTTTTGGCTTCATCTTCCATTTCCGGCTCGGTCACAGGCTCAGTTGTTTCTTCATCCGTCGGCTCTTCTATCGGTTCGGCAACCGGCTCTGACAATTCATCTGTGACCGGCTCAGCCATCGGCTCCACTGCCTCCTCAACCATCGGCTCCACCGCCTCCTCAACCATCGGCTCCACCGCCTCCTCAACCGTCGGCTCAGGTGAAGGTACAACACTCGTCTTAGTTGGTATACACCCAGTGAGTACAATTGCACCAACTGCAACTAGAGTGATTAGTAATTTATTGCTCATTTTCATTCTCCTTTTATGTTCATTCTGCATCGGTTTAAAGCCTTTTGGATATCTGGGGCTTAAAAAAAGCTAAGAGAGACATTATGTGTTTCCAAGGTTTAATTCACGCCTCATCTGAAGCGTTCAACTTAGTCACCAATGGTCATCCTTGGTTAAATTATATCCCGCCGAAGGCGGCGGCCTGCCGCGTTTTCCTGCCTCTTTTTATATTTCACGACGGGAGAGTGCCGAACCGCACCCCGCCTCCGCTGCCAGCGGGACAAGCATCCTGCGGGGTGCAATCCATTGCTTTTCGTAACGACCAATCTAAAGCCCCACAGATTTCTCAAACAGTGAGGCTTCGTGGGCAGGATGGTTATGTTATTCCGGCCTTAGTTTTGTCCAAGGCAATCTCCGCTCTTTCAATATTCAATATTCATTATTCAATTTTCAATCGACAATCATCAATTGATAATACACCTGATTAACTGCACCCCATTCAATGATTGTGTGCATGGGATCATACCATCGGTGGAGATCTAAGTAGGCGTAGGGGCGGGCCTGCTTCAGCTCAAGGTCGGTTAGTTTGCGACGGTCGTCTGTCACCATGCAGCAATTTACTGCCGGGTGAACCTTGAGGCTCATTTGCCCTTACCGCTATACCAAAAACACTATGCACACATCGTTAATCAGTTGAAAATTCCATCGATGACAGTCGTACTTTCAGAACCCTCAGCAACAGGTGATCCCTCATGAAGCCCGCCAATACTATCCCGCTCATTGTCCTGTCGATTGCTTTCCTGAATGCCCAGACGGCCATACCGGTGAGCGCCGCTGACCGGACCGGTCTGGAGGTGACCATCTATAACCAGAACCTGGGCCTGGTGAAGGACACGCGCACCTTTAAACTGGCTAAAGGTGGGCGGGTCGAATTGCTGCTGGAGGAGGTGGCGCCCAAGGTCCAGACGGAGACGGTACTGCCGGTGCCCCAGGGCAAGGGCCGGTTTACGGTCCTGGAACAGAACTACGAGTACGACCTGCTGACCCCCCGCACGCTGCTGTCAAAATACGTGGGTAAGCAGGTGGAGCTGCTGACCTACGATCAGAACAACAAGCTGGTGGAGCGCAAAAAGGCCACACTGCTGTCACTGAATGAAAAGGCCATCTACCAGGTGGGCAACGATATCCATATCGAGCATCCCGGCGAGGTAGTGCTGCCCGAAGTACCGGACGACCTGGTGGCGCGCCCCAGTCTGCGCTGGCTGGCAGAGGCCGATAAAGGCTCCCACACGGTGCAGATCTCATACCTTACCGGTGGCATGTCGTGGAAGGCCGATTACGTGCTCAAGGTGAATCCGGATAAAAGCAGCGCCGACATCACCGGCTGGATTACCCTGAATAATGAAAGCGGCATCGCCTATCCTGACGCCGCGGTCAAGCTGGTGGCCGGCACCATCCACCGGGCGGGACCCAAGAAAAGGCCCCGGCGGGAAGGACTCCAACTAGCCATGCGAGCCGCGCCGCAAGTCCGGGAAGAGGCCTTCATGGACTATCACCTCTATACCATACCCTGGTCCACTACCATCGGCCATAAGCAGCAGAAGCAGGTTGAATTGCTGTCACAGACCGGGATCGCGGTGGAACAGGAATACACGGTAAGCATTGTAGGCGCCGCGCCTGGCCGGCAGCGTAGCAGTGATCCCAAGCGACCGGTAATGACGACGTTCAACTTCCGCAACAGCGCAGCCAATAAACTGGGTATGCCCTTACCGGCCGGTATCGTCAGGATCTACAGCGCCGACCAGGCTGGGAGCCTCCAGTTTGCCGGGGAGGACCGTATCGGCCACACGCCCCGGGACGAACCGGTGCGGCTCACGGCCGGGCAGGCTTTCGACCTGGTTGCCGAAATGAGGCGCACCAACTATCAGAACCTGGGCAGCCGGGATCAGATCAAGTACGAGCAGTCGACGGAGGTTGCCCTGCGCAATCGAAAACCGAAGGGGTCGGCTCGCATTAAAGTCTATGCGCGCTTCAACGGCGACTGGGACATCCGGAAAAGCAACCATGATTTCGTCAAGGAGGATGCCTTCACCGCCCTGTTCACAGTTGATGTCCCTGCCGGAAAGGAAGTAAAGATTACCTATACCGCGCGGGTCGAGCAGTGAAAAAGGCGCTGATACTCGGCGGCGGCCTGGTGGGATATCAATATTGCGGTTACTGAGGCTCCGGCGGCGTAGCCGGTAGCTGTTCCGCTGCCGGAATAACGGATTCCAAAGTATCCGGCACGACTGCGTTTGATTCGGTTTTCTCGGGCAATATATCGATCGCGCTGGTATCAGGTGCGTTGGGGATCAGCAGACCGGTATCTATGATCACGGGATATAACCGTGTCTGAAGATCGCCCACCCACTCAGTGATGAGTGAATCACTGTGGTCCCTGTACCAGTCGTGAAGCACGCGAGGGCGGATTCCCGACATCCGGGGCAAACCAGCCGCTCGCTTATCATTGACATGCAGCAGAATCCAGTAGCCCGGCAGAGGCAGCGGGCCGATGGTCGCACCTCGCTCGGCGTTAATCAGGGTGTCCACGTGGGGTTGGTAAATGTCAGCCGAAACCCACCCCAGATCAGCGCCTCTTTCCCGGGCCCAGATTCTTTCCGTATACAGTTGGGCCAGTAGGCCCCAATCCACGCCATTTGCCAGTGAATCCTTTATCCTGAATGCCTGTAATGAATCTGCCACAATGATTTCATGCACCCGAATTAATGGTGGCTGCCAGTAACGCTCCGCGTGCGTTCGGGTGTAGGATATGAGCTGATCCTCCGTGGGGGTCTGGTGACGCAGATGGTTGGCGGAAAGAGAATCCCTGATGGCCAGCTGGATGGCCTTATCCCGCGCTTCTTCGGCCATTACCATCAGCCCTTCGGCTTGAGGAAGTGCGGCCGCCAGGTCCATCATTCGGTCCCACTTGAGCAGGATTGTTGCTTTATCCTTGAGCTGGGATGTAGAAGTCAGGTTGTTGCGGTTGTCCGGTGACAGGAGTTCCCAGCGTGACAGCAGCCAGTCAAGGGTGAACGGCTCGTCGTCTATTTCAAAGAGGGCCGTGGAGAGCAATTCGTCGTCCGGCTGAATAACAGCCGTCCCGCTGCCATCCTGATTAAGTACACCAGACCGCAGCACTTTCCGCGGCCCGAACAGTCGCCATTTCAAGGGCAGGTCAGCTACCCAGTTATCCAGTACTTCCAGGGCCACGTCCGCGCCCTGAAGTCCGCCCCGGGGCAGTTCTGCCGCAATCAGCTGATAGCGCTTAACTCGTTCGAAGTGCCCGTGATCAGGACGAAAGTCCTTCTCCAGAAGTTGGATAGCCTGGTAGCCGCCAGCCGCTTTGAGTGGTGTGGAAATAGCGCCGTCGTCTAATTCATAGGCCACCCGGGCGTAGGCATCATCCAGTTCGGCAGGATATTTCCATCCGGTATATCCGGGCAGGTCCAGAGGAGATTTAGCGGGCATGGTTTGCAGCGCCAGGGATTCGAATAGCTCGCCCCTTGCCAACCGTCGGGCCAGACTGGCAGCCAACAGGCTGTCCGAGGCCAGCAGGTAACGGGAATGCAGGATAGTATTGCGGTACCGGTATTCCTGTTCAACCGCTTCTTGTGTTATGGTGATCTCATCCTGGAAGTGCCCAGCGGCGACCTGCTCCAGCAGGTAATCCCGCCAGGCCTCCCAGCCGATCTGCTGGAAGTGCAGGCTGTCGAACAGTCCCAGCGCGCGTCCATGGGCGCTGATGGTCAGATCGCCCAGCATGCCCTGTAAATGACCAAGGCGGGTTTCCAGGGAGTCCTCTGCCTCAGTTACCGCCAGATAGACAGAATAGCTTGTAACAAACTGGCCCAGCGTGATCTGCTCTGTCCCGACAATCGCCACCACTCGCGTGGTATCCTCGGCATACAGAGGTGTCAGTGCAGATAACCCCGCTGCCAGGTACGCACCGAGTATCAGGCGCTGGATTAAATCCCGTCCTGCCGGGGTCATATATGTGTTAGCTTGTTCATGAATCGGCCCGGAAGCTATCCAGAATAGGTGGCGCTATGAAGCACTTTTTTAGCTCAGGCTGAACTGGGCTAAAACCAGTATTACGATTGTGTGACGGGCCGGGAAGGGATAATTTCAGCTTTGATCATGCCCCGGTAGCTCAGCTGGATAGAGCAACGGCCTTCTAAGCCGTAGGCCATCGGTTCGAATCCGATCCGGGGTACAGAGAGGCCTCCACTATGAGTGGAGGCTTTAATATTAGGGATAGCTCAGCTGGATAGAGCATCCCGACTTTAAGTCGGGAGGGTCACGCGTTCGCCCCGCCAACGGCGGGGTTCAGTCGCGTCCGGGGTACGGGAAAGCCTCAGGTAATACCTGGGGCTTTATTTTTCCACCTACTTCAGCAGCACCCCCGCTTTCTGCGGGTTAAACACTCAGGATAGGAGTATCAGGAGTACCAGGGTCTATAGCTCTCCGGCGGTTTCCACCTCTTTCATCTGCAGCTTCCAAAAGATAAGGGCAACGATCAGATAGACCACACCCGTGAGGACGCCCGTTTCGGAGACCAGATAATCGGCGTAACCTTGTTGCGCCGTGAGATCGTGGAAAATGCCCATCAGGTAGACATTGTGGCTGGTGTGTAGAACCACCCCTACCCAGAGACTGCCAGACTTGAGCCGCAGAACCGTCCTGAGAAATGACGCACTGATCATGACCAGGGTAAAGCCGGGCAAAGCCACCCACAGCGGTGTGCCATAGCCGTATTCACCGGCGATGAGCGCAGGCCAGTGCCAAACCGCCCAGAATCCGCCCACAATGAGGGAAGTGACTCCAACGGACGATATTCGCGAGAGTTTGGGAGTCAGGAAACCGGTCCAGCCGATCTCCTCACCCAGGACAAAAACAAAGGTGAGTACGAAAGCCAGAGTCATTTTCGAAAGCAGGCCGACCACAAGAGGAACCGGGAGATCGAATCCCAACATACGGGCCCAGCGGTAATTCCGGACTCCGTCGCCATACACATCAGCCAGACCGGTAGTCCAGGCCAATCCGTAGGCCAGCAGAGAGATCAGAATAGGCAGGATAAAGCTATAGCCCAAAAAACGCGCTTTCCCCAATCTCCAGCCATAGTTCTGGAGCTTATCCCGAAACAGCAGCGAGGTGATGATGGCCGAAACACCGGGAGCATACATGAAACAGCCGTGCATAGCGCCAATCACCCTGGAACTGGTGAACATCCACACGTATATCCCGGTGGTGATCACAGTGGTTATCACCAAAAAGACTACGACCTGCTTGAGAATGGGTGCTTTGGTTTCCATGATATTATTTCCTCGATGGTGAGTTTACTTCTATAGTGCGTCTCGACAGTTAAGGGCGTGACAATGCAAACGCGTACTTCTACCTTGAAACCATATCGATTCTTAGCGCTTAGACCTGACAATCGGGATAATAGTTATCAGGAGGGGGGAGGCGCGAAATGACCGAATACAAGGCGATACAGGCGCTACTCAACGCCATAGGGAGGGGGCCGAACAACCAGTCACTAAGAGACATATATTATCCCGCCAACATCGGTGTTCAGTCACTTCCCAGCCGGGGGAGCCGGCGGCATGATCGCCAACGAAATGCCCAAGGCCAAGCTCACCAATCCTCTTTTCTACCTGCGCCTGCTGTTCAGTTAGCCCTCAGCGGGAGACCTCACCCCCGTCGTTGCACGACGCCCCCTCTCCTGAAGCGAGAGGGGGAAGACCGGCTATGTCGGCCTGAGCTTGTCGAAGGCCAGCTGCCCCGGTACATCAGCGATCAGCAAAAGTAAACCACAAAGACGCTAAAGCCGCAACCGGGTCGGCCTGAGCCTGACGCCTGTCCCGCCAACGGCGGGGAAGGCCAGCTGCCGGATAAGCGTTCAGCGGGAGACCTCACCCCCGTCCTGCGGCCGTCCCCTCTCCGCCTGCGGAGAGGGGCCTCACGAAGTGAGTGGGGTGAGGTAAGTGAGCAGATCACCACTCCCGAAGGATCGGGATCGCGATGACAGGCGTGGAACGCAAGCGTACGGGCACGACGCGTCGTGCCCCAACGGAGGATATTTAACGAGGGTACGGACACTGCCCCGACATTGAAGTCGGGATGCTTGGCACGTGCCGTGTCCCAACGAGGAGGCCATGGTGGCGGCCCTGCTACTGCCACTGCCACTGCTACTTCTACGAAGCTCCGAGCCCCAAGTCCCAAGCCTCAAGCTACAAGGCGCCAGGATGAGGTGTGCCAGGCCGCCCCCCCTACTCCAGCGGATAGATATAATTGCACCCGCGCTGAACCCGCCCCACTTTGCCGTCCTTGCCCAGCTCGAAAATCACCGGCTCGCCATCGCTCATCTTGAAAGTGTGCTTGCCCACGGGTGTGAGGTAGGTGAGATTGCTTGTGGCGTCGTCCCGGGGCGGGTAGCTGAAATCGTACAGCACCAGGCGGTTGTCATGGATCAGCACCCGGTACTCCCAGCCGGAGCCATCCTCGTAGCGGCCCACGTACTTCTGCCATACCTTCTCCGGTTTGGAAGGCTTGGTCTCGGGAGTCACGGCGTCTACGATAGCGGGACCCACCAGGTCGTAAGCCTCATAACTGTAGTCGAAGGGCGCGCAATCAGCGGCGCCCGCCATGGCGATGACGGCGATCTTTTCCTTGGGATTGAACATGAAGTGGGTGCGATAGCTGCTCACCCAGCCGCCGTGGGATACAATGGTCTTGCCGTCGCGGTTGGTTAAACCAAAGCCCAGCCCGCGGCCGCCAGACCAGCTACCGTAAACAAACTGGCAGCGGTGCATCTCCGCCAGTGAGCT
>DAOWIJ010000152.1 GCA_030640955.1 Fidelibacterota bacterium | reverse complement strand
GGTAGTTGGATTTACCTGAGGCATAAAACCGCAGATTGCCCAGCATGCTGCTTACCAGAGGCACGGGGCCGCCAAAGCCGAGATCAAGATTATAATCCGGGTCCTCAATAAAACCATTCAGTCGATGCTCCCAACGGAAAATCTTTTGCGCCGCAGTGGGAGATAGATCGTTAGCGGGATCGGTATCAGCCAAGGTGCGTTCCGAAACTGCTATCCAGCCCTCAAAGCCCTTGTACTGGCGCCGGTCGTAGCGGTCCCAATAGGTCCATTCACCGTCACCATTCAGATCGGCATATTCTCCCGTATCAACTACTCCATCTTTGTTCAAATCGGTCCAGGTCTCTCCATTGGATGTACCGGTCCACGCCACCGCGGGGTCAAGGTAAGGACGTAGCCAGAAGGCGTTTTCATCAAAGGGCGAGATGCCAAAATGTTTAGGGGCCGCCGGGCTGTATTCACCGGAAATGGTAAAGGTATACTTGTTGGGATCGCCCTCTTTGGTTACAATATTAATAATGCCTGAGCGCACGTTGCTGTACTCGGCCCTGAAACCGCCCGTCTGCACTGAAATCTCGTTGACCGCACTCAGTGGCAGGCTGGTAATGGGACTGTTGTCCCGTTCATCGCGCAGAGGGATGCCGTCGACCATGAGCAGTACCTGATCAGAACCGCTGCCACGAATGCCGAGGCTTGAAGTGATACCTGCTTCCAGACTAAGCACATCGGTGATGCTGTTGGCAGGCAGATCGATGATGTGGTCAGCAGAGATGCTCTTCTGGCTGGCGGCTACGTCCTCTTTTATTATACGCGTTTCGGCAAATACAACTACCTCTTCGCCAGCCAGAGCCTCGGTCTGCATTCCAATATCCACTGGAGTGGTAAGGTCGATCTCCACACGCACACCTCGGACCGTGACATTGGCATACCCTATGGCGCTTATATTGAGATCGTAGACACCCGGGGGAATATTCAGAATTACATAATTACCGGACAGGTCGGAAGCCGCTCCCAAAATTGTTCCGGCAAGAATGATATTCACACCCACAACAGGTTCGCCGTCAGCGGTATTAGTAACCTGACCGCTAATCTTACCGGTAATGCCGGCTGTCAGGCTGGTAATTGTAAACAGTAGTGAAAAGCATAGAATGGAAATCTTTCTGATCATCAGACCACACTCCAGAAGTCAATTAAGGGCCTACGCGTTGGAGCACCAATGTTCAATTATACAATAAGCTAATTTAGTATGCACGCCAAGGTATCGAGAAGATGTTATTATAACAAACTCTCAATTTCTGTATACAATATAAGATATAGTGATCCCTTGTAACAAGCAACATCAATACTAATGTTATGAGACAGGATTCCTGATAAATGAACTTGTCGGCGCTAGTGTAGACTGAATCCAGCAGTTAAGACGTCTTAAAATCTCTACGGTATTCATCTCATATATTCCATACGCATCGGCAACGGGCTCCGGGGACGCAACTCATGAGAGCAATTTCTTGCCCTACCGAGCATAACATTGCCTCAGTAACCACCGTGGCTTTCTGCCAGGCTAACCAATCTCTGGACCTGGCCGCGGGGCACTTGCGGAGCAATAGAGCAGGCGGTGCTGAGAATGAATCCTGAGGCGCCTTTGCCCTGCAAGATAATTTTGGTTACCTCACGTTCCACATCTTCGTTTGTACCGTAAAGCAGGGTATTGACCGAATCGATATTGCCTTTTATGAACATGGTCTTGCCGATTCTCCGAATGGCATCGGCCAGCTGCACATTTCCCAGAGGTGGGGGATCGAGACATTCCAGACCGGACGCACCGGCCTGCTCCATCAGTTCCAGCCGATCATCGATGGCTCCACAGGTATGGATGTAGACAAACTTGTCTGCCGAGCGCACCGCCACGATGACTTGCCGTTCGTAGGGCGCCACGAATTCGCTATAAAACTGCGGTGAGATAAATCCCATACCGGCGAAGGGAGAGGATATCTTGATGGCATCGATAGCTTCTCGGCACATGGCCGTGGTCAATGCCGTAATGGCAGCGGTGAAGCGCTGAAGTATCGCGTGGGATTCATCCGGGTGCTCGATCAGGGCCATCAGTGCGTTTTCAATACCCAGCAGATCGAGGAAATAGTCGAAGGGGGAGGTTACCTCGCCGTGTATGGAGTAGCGCCCCTCAGTAGCGTCCTGCAGCTGGCGGAAAATAGTAAATGGCTGCTGAGGATCAATTGCAAAATGCAGGCCCTGTGAGACCGGTATATAATCGATCAGGCCGGGGATCGACGCCAACTGAACTTCGGCTATGCTTGGTGGCGCCGGCTCTGAATCGTACACAACCTGAGGGAGGTCAACTCTGGAGAAAACATAGGTGCGGTCTTTTAATCTGGCCAGGTACTGATCATCCTTCCGGTCAACAGTAAGTACTTGATCACGCCAGTCAGGTGAGTGGCCGTGCAGTGAAACAAGGATACCATCGAAGCGGTAGAGTCGGCGCAGTTCCAGCAGTCCGCGGGCGAAGGTCTCGCAGTCGAACCAGAAATCGACGGGGGACAGGTCCAACTGCTGCAGCATGTGTCCAATGCTCATCTGGCACATGACCGGCACACGGTCCGGTTGCTGCAAAGCCATCGCTGCAAGCATTCTATTTCTGGAGTCATTCATCAGGACATTATACACTTAATGCGAATGAAGCTTAAAATTACGCAGGCCCGGATATGTTATGTATGCTGGAAATTCTTGGATCAATCGATGTTCACCGGGAATCGAATCCCCGTTGCCGGTGTGTCACCGGGAGGAGCCGTGAAATCTTGCTTTAGAAAAATCCTCTGCAAAGCACTTTTGATCATACTGCCGTTGGCAGGCTGCGCGCACCAGGGCTACTGGCCACAAGGCAAGTCCTGGGCCGAGGCCACCCTTGCGCAACTTACCCTGCGCCAGAAAATTGCCCAGATGATGATAACATATATGAATATGCGCTTCATCAACTCGGAGACCGATAGGTGGCAGGAACTTGAAGATCTGATAGTAACTGACGGAGTAGGTGGAATTCACCTGTGGTACGGGGAAGCGGGCACTTCCCTTACGATGATGAATCAGATGCAACGCCTTGCCAAAGTTCCCATTCTATTCCAAGGCGACCTGGAGCGGGGGATAGGGCAGAGGTTCCCCGGCGCAACTCATCTGCCACCCCTTATGGCCCTGGCTGCGACCGGCAGCCCGGATAATGCCTATGAGGCCGGCCGGATCACGGCTTTGGAAGGACGCGCTGTTGGTTACAGGCTTAATCTCGGTCCTATCGTCGACCTGAACAATAATCCGGCCAACCCCATCATCAATGTGCGGGCCTTTGGCGAGGACCCGGGCCAGGTAACCGAGTACGCTACGGCATACCTGAAGGGCATGCACGACCACGGTATGGCAGGCACTGCCAAACACTTTCCCGGCCATGGTGACACCGATGTTGATTCCCACATCGACATCCCTACGATCAGCAGTGATTCGACTCGGCTGTGGCAGTTTGAACTGGCCCCCTACCGGCCTCTGATAGCCGCAGGTGTAGACGCGATCCTGACCGCCCATATACAGGCGCCGGACTTCCAACCCCATGGCGATACACCAGCGACCCTTTCCAGATTCTGGATCACTGACATACTGCGCGAACAGCTCGGTTTCCAGGGCGCGGTAGTGACCGATGCCATGTTCATGGGGGCGATCACGGAGAATTATTCGACCGCCTACGCACTCGTGGAAGCCATTAACGCCGGTGCTGACATCATCATTCAGAATGTGGATGTTCGAGGCGCCATTAACATTGTTGAAACCGCGGTAAACGATGGGCTAATCAGCAGGGCACGAATAGATGAGGCCGCACTGAGAATGCTGAGACTGAAAGAAAAGGTGGGCCTGCACCGGCAGCGTTTTCTGGACGTTGAAACGACCCGCAGGGACCTGGGCCGGGACGAGTTTAAACGGGCTGCCGACCGAATTGCAGCGGAGAGCATTACCCTGATTAAAAATGACGGCGGCCTGGTTCCCCTGCGATACGCGGGTCCGGTGGATACGCTGTATATCATCGACCTGTACGATTATCCCTATAACCACTCGCGCAGCACCGTGACTGAAACGATAGCAAATACGGGTCTGCCGGTCAAGACGCTGCAACTGGATGAATCGGATGGCGCCCATGTCTACGACGAAATCCTCGGCACAATACCGGAAGGAGGTCGGGTGTTGGTCAACGCCTTTGTGGGGTTCGGCGTGCGCAAGGATCGCATTTTCCTGCCGGATATCCAGTTGGACTTTGTGCAGCGGCTAATCACGAAAACCGACCGCCTGATCATCGCCAGCCTCGGCACCCCTTACCTGGCACAGGCATTCCCGGATGTACCCGCCTATCTGTGTGCGTATAATAACTCGCCGCTGATGCAAAAAGCGCTGGCGCAAGCCTTACTGGGATACAGTCCTGTCAGTGGCCGAATACCGGTAACCATCCCCGGCGTGGCGGATCGTGGAGCCGGCTTAGGGGTACAAGCAGATTCACTGGCGATACCTGAATCGGCCGGTAAAAGTCATCGAGGCGCCGATGTGGATATGCCCGCTGGAACTATTGCCGCCACCAACGAACTTGCCACATCCGCCGTTCAACTGGTGAGGGTATTGCCCAGGGAGGCAGGCATTGATACCGGTCCCCTCGATTCACTGGTGACGCAGTGGCAAACTGCTCACACAGCCGGGGGAATCCTGCTGGCCGCCCGTGCCGGCGCCGTTTTCTATCACGAGGCGTTCGGCGTAATGCCATTCAAGGGACGCCAAACGCTTCATCGCGGCGATATATTTCCACTTCTGAACATCGGCCGTGGCGTCAAGGAGACCTTCAAGGGCCTGGATTATGGCGAGCAAACCGCCGCCGCGGTAATGCGGTCCGGCATTGACAATCAATTATTCAAGACCCTCGGACTGACCGCCACATACTTGCAGTTTCCTCGTCAACGCACCGCACGGTTGGTGGTTTCCCCGGTGGATGGATCAACCGCTGAACCGGCGCCTCTGTACTCATCGGCCCGTGACCTGGCGATCCTGGCCCAGACCATCCTTAACGGCGGCGTTTATCGCGGTAATACTGTGCTGGACCCGGTACGGGTGTCAGCGCTATTGGAGGCTGATGGAGCGTCGACGGAGTTGCGAAGCCGCTGGTTGGTAGAGACGGATTTGAAGCTGCCGGAGATGGCAGGCAAGGGGACCATTGGCCAGATCGAACCAAACGGTTCGTTCCTGCTCATCGATCCGGCTAACGGCCTGATTGTCGTGCTGCTTATTGCAGACCCAGCTGTCAGCACTGAGCCGGCGCTAGCAGGCCCCATCCAGGAAGTGCTGGAACTGATTTACCGGCTACTCCCTGCGCAGTAAAGTCACGGCCCTATTTCAGCAGCAACACCGCCCCTACCAGCTGGGGATTCTTTTATCGGTGAGGGGATTTGTCACTGCGAGGACCGACATCTCCGTCGGGACGTGGCAGTCCAGAGTACTGAGAGAAAGCTTCCTGAGACTGCCACTCCCGAAGTTTAGGGACGGCCCTCCCTCGCAATGATACGGGGAGCGCCAGGGGAGGCGCTTCTGTGTGCCGTTAGCCCCGCCTCGCAGGGCAGCAGCAGTGGCAGCGGCAGTGGCAGTAACAGCGGCAAGGGCCTGCCGATGGCGGGATAAACTCACCCCCTCCGCCGAAGGCGGTGCCCCCTCTCCCCGCTTCCAGCGGGACAGGCTTAAAATAGAGGGGGAAAGAGCCCGGCTGGTTAGTAAATTGTGGTTATGGTGACAGACAACGATCCCAACCAGCCCACCGGTCAGTTCAAGCAGCATTACAGAATCTCACCCTTTGCGTCTCTGTGGTTAAATCTCTCCCCGCGCAGCTGGCCCCGCCGCTGGCGGGTGATTTCCTCTCGTACAGGTCGTCGCCCTTTGCGCCTTTGCGGTTAAAGCTCTCTATGCTCCTCAAGCTCCCGGTCTCAAGTCTCACTTCAGTAATAGCATCTTCCGTGCCAGGCTTGCCGATGGCGTCACCAGGCGGTAGATGTACATGCCGGCGGCCACCTGACGTCCGTGGTCATCCCGGCCGTCCCAAATGATACTGTGGCGTCCCGGGTCCAGGGTGGCGTTTTCCAAATTCCGGACCGCCCGCCCCAACAGATCGTAAACGGTTATCCGCACTTGGTCCCGCTGGGGCAGGGCAAACTCGATGGTAGTGGCGGGATTGAAGGGGTTGGGATAGTTGGCGTACAGGACGTAGTCGCTGGGCAACTGGCTGGCCGTTTCCGTTGCTAATGGCACATACTGGACAATCCGCAGGTCGTCGAAATACAGTGTGCCGGACGGGGCCGCACCGGGTACGTAAGTGAGCTGGAAACTATCAAAGCGCATGGTGCCGTCCAGGTTGCCATCACCAATCCAGGTGCCGGTACCGTCGTTGGTCATATCCCACGACACCAGCTTCCAGCCGATCCAGTCGATGGTATACCAGGGACTGACTTCATGATCATTCGTCGCGCCTGTAATGTTATTGTCGTCAACACAGAAGCGCACCTGGTTGCCGCTGCCATCGCCGAATACATAGGCCTGCATCACATAGCTGCTATTAAACTGTACGCTACGGGGGGTGCCGCCGGAAAGATGTTCCCTGATAAGCCAATCTGTTGCAGCTGTATCCCAGGCGTAATTGAGCTGCATGGAAGAAGTGCTTGTAGTCAGTAGATTTACCACAGTCTGGCTCGCAGCTCTTGTGTTACCGCTCGATGCCCAACCGATACTGCTGCCACTCGTAGTTGGTGACCACCAATTGCCTACGCCTGCTTCAAAATTATCTATCGACGTTACGTCTTCGATGGTTGTGCCGGTTGTGAAGCGGATAAGATAAGTAACGGTAGTCTCATTGCCCTGGAGGTCGCGGAGACCCGGATGGATCCCGGTAGTATATTGGGTTGCTGGTTCGAGGGTGCCTTCCGGGAACAGATGGAGCACACTCCGTTCAGCTACCAGATGGTGCTCAACAGTGCCGGATACCGCCAGACCGCCCGGATCAGTCAGAGTGAGTTTATCCGCGGTCACCGTGCAATCAATGATAGCTTCGTCAAAAGTCACGGCGATCAGGGGCAGTAATTCCACCCGGGTTAAACCGGCCCGGGGATAGACTGCAACAAGGGTCGGTGGGGACATGTCGGCCGGTCCAGTGCGGAAATGCACTGCCAGACTATCGCCGCCGACGCCGTCACCATCGCCATCGAAGGGGTGCCCATATGCATCCAGGGCCGTACCGCCGATGCTGAAAGTGTACTGGGTGAGGTAATCGAGGGAGTCGGGTGTAAAGAGCAGCCTGCGGTTGCCGTTGGCCCAGGCGAAGGCGCCGCCAACACCGCCGGGGCTGGTAAAGGCCGCCTCTACCGTGGGCGCATCCATGGGGCGGCTGAAGTTTATGACAATAGCATCCCAGGCCGGGAACAGGCTATCACCCTCGGCCGGCGTAGATGAGGCCAGGTAGGGTGGCAGGGTGGATACCAGCCCGACATCTTGGAATGTGAAAAAGTTATCAACCATGGTCACCTGGATGGTATCCGGATAATAATCATCTGCAATCACAATTAGCTGCTGGGAAGCGCCGGCCAGTCCCTCGAAGAAGTAAAAGCCGTTGTGCAGCTGGTCGGGATCATTGGAAT
>DAOWIJ010000166.1 GCA_030640955.1 Fidelibacterota bacterium | reverse complement strand
TCCGCATTCTGAAACAGGTCTGGCTGATGTTGCCGGGTTGGCATTTTAGCTTGGCGCATACAGGGTAATAATTATTACTGGTCCGCTCTTTATGGCAAATTTATATACCTGGAACCGGATTATCACCTGACAAGCTGTCCGGCAGCGCTGGGGTTATCGGGTGTGATTCATGATCCGGCTCCATTTGAAGCTGAACGAACCAGACCATGGCGTTGGCCATGGCCAGAAAACGTCCATCCTGGGTAGCGCGCCATAGATTCCCGGCATTTGACTCATGATTGTTCAGGGCTCGGACAGCGCCGCGGATCGGGTAATCAAATTCCTTCATCCCTCTAACATGGCGCGCCCTGATCAGGGCAATAATTTCATAGGTCGGGGTTTTTTCATCGGCCAGCTCCACAGCGGCGCTGGTAAAGCCGCCACTTTCAAGCTGATTCTCCAGCAGAAAGTTCAGGGCGGCATTTATTGCCAGACCCAGACGCCTTGCCGCGGGATGAGCCGTGATAAGGTTGTTTTCCAGATCCAGCAGCGCTGTTGTCAGCACGGCGTGCTCACCGGTAGTCAGTGGGTGCTTGCCAGACCAGCTTCCGTTCGGTAGCTGCCGGCCTATTAAATAGAGCGCTTCATCCAGGGCCTGGTTTAGAAACGTCGCGTCGTGGATAGTTCGATAGTGCTCTATTAACTGAGAGATGTACAGACCACGATACCACGGCGAATCGACCGCCGGCCGCTGTTTCTGCCACTCCAGGGCAGCGTCAGCCGCCAGAAGATAGCGGGGATTGCCCAGTACCCGATAGGCGCGACTCATGGTCTGCCCGGCCAGCGCGGTTGGCGTGGCGCTTTGCTTGCTGAGCACGCCGCGATTGGTAATATACAAAGGCCAGCTACCTTCTTCCGTTTGCCGCTCAAGCAGCCAGTTAAGGCTCATCCTCAGACGTTCAACCATGCTACTGTCCGCCAGGCCGCCTTCGATGAGGGCCAGCAGACCCAGGCAGTGCCGGGCAACCACCCGGATCAGGGGATGATCGGCATCATAGGGTCTGGTGGGCCAGTCGGAGTAACCCAGGCCCCAGCTTCCATCACCATTATACATAAGTTCACTGCGACGGGTTGTCTTCTGCCAGTAATCAGCCATGGCCAATGTGTCCAGCGGCGCGAAGTATGTGGCTTTAAATGTCAGTGCGTCATGGCGTACATAATCGGCTTGGCCCGCGGCTATAGCCAAGCTTGCCAATATTGTTGTTATCAACATCATTGACGGGAAGTTAATTTGTACCGGAAGAATAAGGTAGCAGAGATCGAATCAGCACTCGATAAAATGGCCCTGTTTTTCCCATTTGTATTACTCTGAAGTGAGCCGGCGTTAACTTATCGCGAAAATGCATAGAATCCCTTCAAAATTGGTTCTATTATCCAGCGTCTTCTTCCTTGCGCTCAGCTGCGCCGGCAGCCGGGTTGCCCATACGGGTCCGGCATTACATACCGGTTATGCCTATGCGTTTCTCATTACCAGGGCCGAAAAGGTTCAGGATGATAATTATTTCAAGGCGCGCAAGATCCGCGTGCGGGCACGCAGGCATTACGTTAAAGCTTTTGAAGCAGGGCTGGCGAAGCTGGAAAAGCGTCACCCCGGGTTCAGGGATTCGCTGGAGAAAAACCCCGGGGGCGCAGTGCAGACCGCTGGCAAAGTTGACGTGCCCCTGCTCTACTGGACCAGCGCATCTTTAGGCGCAGCCATCAGCCTCTCGAAGGACCGGCCGGAAATGCTCATAAAAATGCCCCAGGTGGGGGCGCTTGCCTTCCGCATCACCGAATTGTGGCCCGATTACGAACAGGGCGCGGCTTACCAACTGCTGATGATTTACGAGGCCGGCAGGCCTGCCATGATGGGCGGTTCAGTCAAGCTGGCAAAACACTACTATGCCAAGGCAAGAGAGATTGCGGGTGATAACAGCCCCAGCCTGCTGGTCGCATATGCGGAAAGTATCTGTGTCCAGGAACAGGACCGGATTAAATTCGTTGCCATGCTGGAAGATGCACTGGCCCTGAAAGCCAGGGGACCGGCAAACCGCTTGGCTCATAAGCGCGCCCGCTGGCTCCTGGGACGGGTAGATGAACTATTCCTGTGAGTCAATATTCGTTAAAAGAAACCGCCGATCACCCTCAATATGAATTCAGCTGCTAAAGTGTTTTTATCCCCTTTCAATAATGGCGCCCTGAGGTTTTGCCGACTGATTCTGCTTGTCATCATACTCGTCTCAAATCCTGCGTGGGCAGGCAAGAAGCCGGTCATCGTTAAGATGGCTACACTGGCTCCAGAGGGATCACCCTGGCACGAAGTGCTCATGGAGATCGCTCAGGACTGGCGCGACATTTCCAATGACAAAGTACGCTTGAGGATCTATGCGGGTGGTGTTATCGGGGACGAGAGCGATATGGTCCGCAAGATTCGGATTGGCCAGATTCATGCCGCCGCTTTAACCGCTGAGGGCATGAGCTATATTGATCGCGGTATATACGCCCTGTCGCTGCCGTTGCTGGCCGACAACTATGCCGAGTTGGATTGGATCAGGGAGCAGGTTGAACCAGAGTTGCTGCGCCGTTATGAATCCAAGGGCTTTGTGGTCCTGGCCTGGGCGGATGTGGGCTGGGTTTACTGGTTCTCGCGAAAACCGGCAAAAACGCCCACAGACATGCAGAGCCAGCGGATTTTTACCTGGGCCGGAGATTCCGAGTCACCCAAATTGTGGAAAGCCGCCGGTTTCCAGCCGGTATCGCTATCAGCAGTTGATGTCTTACCGGGCCTGCAAACTGGGTTGATAGACGCTGTGGATAGTTCACCCATGACGGTGGCCTCATTTCAGTGGTTTGGAGTAGCCAAATATATGCTTGATCTCCCCTGGGCCGCTATGACCGGCGCGATGATTATCAGCCGCGAGACCTGGGAGCAGATACCAGAGGATCTACGCCCGGCGCTATTGGCGGCCGTACAAAAACGCGCTCTCAGGGTAAAAGATGAAATCCGCTACACCGATAGTGACGCAATTGATGTAATGAAATCTCACGGGCTGAAGGTGGTCGCCATCGGCGCGGAGGAGCGGCAATTGTGGGCCGACCTGATTGAGCGCTTCGGGCACCATTTAAGAGGCACGCTGGTCGACACAACCATGTTCGACCGGGTGATGGTCCTGAAGGGGCAAATGGATCGCCCGGGATTCGTGCTGCCTGCTGTTGGCCAACAAGTCAAATAGCGCCCAGCTCCGCCGTGACAGGTTCAACCGCTAGCCTTTTCATACAGAACAAATTCAAGCACTCTGAAAACCTGATATCAGTAGTGGTGCTGGCCGCTATGGCGCTGTTGCCGGTAGCAGAGGTCTTTGCCCGGGAAATCCTCAGCACCAGCATTACGGGATCGATAGTAACCGTTCAGCACTTGACGTTGTGGATTGGCCTGGCGGGCGCAATGCTGGCTGCCAGAGACGGACGGCTGCTTACTTTGACAGGGGAGACAGCCTGGCTGCGCAATCGTTTCGGGCAGTGGATATTTCTATTGCCTGATATTGCCGCGGTTGGCGTAACGCTGACTTTGGCTATCGCCAGCTACGATCTTATGATCACCGAACGGGCTTTCCCCAGGGTAATCGTCGGTCCGGTTAAGGTATGGATGGCACAGCTGATCATGCCGTTAGGCTTTGGCATCGTGGCCCTGCGCCTGTTCCTGAAAAGCAATTCCCGTTGGGCCTACCGCCTGGCTGTTACCGGTGGAATTATCATCCTGACATATCTCGGACTATCGCTGGAACTCCAGGAAGGCTGGGCGGTTTATGCGGGTTTGATAGCGCTAGTGGCCTCGGCCGTTTTAGGGGCGCCTATATACGTTATTTTAGGAGGGGTAGCAATACTGCTTTTCTGGAATGACTGGGGCGTCATGGCTGCCATCCCGGCGGAAACCTACCGTATTGTCGTCCATCCCATGTTGCCCACAATACCTTTATTTACGCTCGCCGGTTACTTCATGGCCGAGAGCAACGCCTCGACCAGACTGGTACGCCTGTTCCGGGCCTGGTTCGGTTGGGTCCCGGGCGGCACGCCTGTCGTCGCCATCGTGGTGTGCGCCTTTTTCACATCCTTCACCGGAGGTTCCGGTGTTACTATTCTTGCCCTGGGTGGATTGATGTTCCCCATGCTGTTGAAGGAGAACTACTCACCCAAGTTTTCTACCGGGCTGCTTACAGCATCCGGATCATTGGGCTTATTGTTTCCACCCAGTTTACCGGTCATCTTGTACGGTATCCGGTCACAGACACCGATCGACAAGCTTTTTCTGGCGGGCATACTTCCCGGTTTTGTGCTGATCCTGCTGGTGGCCTTATGGGCGGTTCGCCAGGGACTGGTCCTGAAATCGGAGCCGGCGCCATTCAGGATTCGAGAGGCCTGGGAATCGTTCTGGGCAGCCAAGTGGGAGGTGGCCATTCCCGCCCTGATCCTGTTCGGCATTTTCGGAGGGGTTACAACCCTGGTCGAGGCGGCCGCTGTTACCGTTGTTTATACATTTATCGTTGAAGTCTTTGTCTATAAAGACCTGAAATTATCTAAAGACGTAATTCCCACCATGGTTCAAGCCGCTACATTGGTAGGCGGTGTCCTGATCATAATGGGAGTAGCCATGGGGCTGACCAGCTATCTGGTGGATGCACAGGTGCCTTCCAGGGCCCTCCATTGGGTTCAGTCTCATATTGACTCGAAGCTTGTTTTTCTACTGGCCCTCAACGGCGCGCTATTGATTGTGGGCGCGTTGATGGATATCTTTTCAGCGATAATCGTCGTGGTGCCCCTGATAGCTCCAATGGGAGCGGCTTTCGGTGTAGATCCGGTGCATCTCGGCATCATATTCCTGGTTAACCTGGAACTGGGATACCTGACGCCCCCCGTGGGGATGAACCTGTTTCTGAGCAGTTATCGGTTTTCTCTGCCGCTGCCAAAGGTCTACTCGTCAGTTGTGCCGTATCTGATCATTTTAGCGTTCGGCGTCCTGCTGATCACCTACATACCCTCGATTACGCTATTGATCCCGCGGCTGCTGGGCCATTAAGCGCACATTAAGAACACCAGTGGGCAGGTCTATCCCGATTAGCTGGAAAAATATAAGGGGATGAAAATAACCAGTATTGGCTTCACCGAAACCGCGCTTGGCATATTGTTAGCGGTGTGGTTGGCTGTGGCTAATCCGTTTTAGATCAGTTTGAGGCCTGTAATTTTCCTTATTCAGTCCTCTCAGGGCTTGAAGCCCTCAATAAAATCGTAATGCATGGCATCGATCAGGCCCTCGCGTAATTTGTCGCCGGCGCTCCACCAGGGCTTCACGTCCCAAAGGGCATCAATTGCCCCTTTCGTGCTGTCGCCAAAGAATATGTAATCCATTTTCAATATTGCGTGGTACTCTGAACTCGATTCCAGAAACTTGCACTTGGCCAGGGTCTGGCGATCGAGGTTTTCGCTGATAACATCGATAATTGAAGTGGGGTTCACGCCTAGTTTTGCCAGGGCCTTAAGGGAAGCTTTTTTATCCGCTTTTTCCAGGCTCTGCACGGCAAAACCTTTACTCATCAGTGCAACGGTCTTTTCAAGTAAGTCTATTCTTGTGTCTACCAACTGTTCTTTGTTCTCATTGTGAAAGCGTTGCTCCCACACATTACGCTGTACCTGATAGGTAACGTATGCGGCCATACCTCCAACGACCGCGATTAGCAACAGCGCCAGAAAAGCCAGGTAAATATTGTGCCGTATTTTCGTGAAGACCACATTAAATCGAGACGGTCCGCTTTTCTTGGGCTTGGGCGGTTTCGTTGCCTTCGCCTTTCCAGCTACCGGATCAACAGGTTTTGCTTTTGATGATTTTCGATCAGGTAATTTCGCCATAATATAACGCTCCTGCTTTGCCCTTTGCCAACAATCCGGCACTACCAAGCCAGCTATATCACCGACAGGCAGTTATTGCCGGCACAGGATAAGGTTACTTCAAATATGGATCAATTGCAATGTATCTGCCGCCAGGCAGTCCAATGGGTAAATCGGAAAGACAGCTAATATACAGGATTGGCCAGTTCTTTGCTGAGCGTATCAACCTTGGCCTGGAAAACCGGGTCATCCCGCATCATGGACTCTATTTTTTTGCATGCATGGATCACCGTAGAGTGGTCACGCCCGGCAAAGTGGAGGCCAATACTGACCAGCGAGGCCTCTGTCAGTTCCCGGGAAAGATACATAGCCAGCTGTCGCGCTCGAGCGATATCCTTGCGGCGCCCTTTACCAACCAGCAAGGTCTCCCTGATGTTTGTTTCCCTGGAGATGGCCTTAATAATCTCGTCAATCGTAACTGTCTTGGCAGCCTGGCGCCCGAGGATTTCCTGCACTACATTACGCGCCAGATTCAGGTTGATTTCCTGTTTGCGCAAGGAACTGTAGGCCAGCAGCCTGATAAGCGCGCCTTCCAAATCCCTGACATTTGATTTAATGCATCGGGCTATATATTCTGTCGTGTCATAAGGGATGTCCAGTTTATCCTCTTCGGCTTTGCGCATTAAAATGGCGATGCGAGTCTCCAGATCCGGCGCCTGAATATCGACAGTCAGACCAGACTGGAATCGTGATGTCAATCTTTCTTTCAGGCCGGACAGCTCACTTGGAGGTTTATCCATGGTCATGACTATTTTCTTGCCACGCTGGAAGAGATCGTTAAATGTGTGGAAAAATTGTTCCTGTGTCTGCTCCTTGCGCTGAAAGAATTGGATGTCATCCACGAGCAACATATCCACACTGCGAAAATATTTTGAGAACGCTGTAGTGCGGTTCTTTTGAATAGATGTAATGAAGTCGAGTGTAAATTTTTCGCTGGTAGTATATATTATTTTAAAACCCGCCTTTTGCGACATCATTCGGTTGCCAACGGCCTGTAGCAGATGGGTCTTCCCCAAGCCAACCCCGCCATACATAACCAGCGGATTAAAAGCCGCTTTCTTTTGGGTATCACATATTGATAATGCGGCAGCTCTGGCGAATTGATTGCCAGCTCCTTCAATGAAGTTTTCAAATGTATACCGGCGGTTCAGTTGTGTAGATTTTGAGAACCCGTTCGGATCCTCAATCTCCGTCGGGACAGGGGTCTCATTTTCATCCTGTGCGGTGTCGCCCAGGGCCACATTGTAGCGGACTTTCAAATCCTTGCCCGTGGCATGTTTCAATGATTCCAAAATAAGTGGTCGATAATGCGAATCCAGCCACTCATAGTAAAATCTGCTGGGCACTTGCAAGACAATATCCGACTCTACCAAACCGGTAACTTTAAGCGGCTCAAACCATGTCTGATAGGTCTGGGCTGGAATGCGATCTTTAATGCGGGACAGGCAATCCTGCCAGATATTCGTTAAGTCCAAATACGCTACGATTCTATTTTATAATTGAGCGGCCACTACCAAGCTGCGGGAAGTTATCCACAATTTGTTCACAGTGCTTTGGTGTGCGACCAAAGTTTTATTTTTCTGCTGGCAGCAGTCAAGTTAAATTGTTGGCAGAGGCAAGATTTTCTATCTTTTTTTTTTGAAATAGATACGAGCACAAGTGGCTCGTCTGCCTGTAGAATACAAAATCACCCCGCTATTCCTGCCGGAGAAGTAACTTTGTTAATAGTATTTAATACGGGAAATCAGAATGAGCGCTAGTGCCGATAAACCTGCTGTGCTGGGCGGATCCCCTGTGATCGAGCGAGCCGAATGGCCGACCTGGCCGCCGCGGCTACCAGAAATCAATGCCGCCTTAAACAACGTAATTACTAATGACCAGTGGGGTGTCGGCTCCCAGGCAGTAGAGGATTTTGAGCAGGCCTTCTGTGGCTACCAGGAGGCGCAATACGGCATCGCCATGACCAATTGTACCGTGGCGCTGTATGCTGCCCTGGCCGCTTTTGATATTGGACCGGGCGATGAAGTGATCATACCGGCCTATACTTTTATGGCTACTGCGGCCGCCATTATCCAGGTGGGCGCCACACCGGTGTTCGCCGATATTGACCCGCTTACCTACAATCTGGATCCTGACGCCACCGAAGCAGCTGTCAACTCTCATACCCGGGCTATCATCCCGGTACACATCGGGGGCAACCCTGCCGATATGGAGGCCTTCAAAGACCTGGCCGCCAAATACAACCTGGCGCTCATCGAGGATGCCGCCCAGGCGCCCGGAGCCATGTACGGCGATAGAAAAGTCGGCGCCATTGGGGACCTGGGGTGTTTCTCGTTCCAGTCCTCAAAGAACTTGACCGCCGGCGAAGGCGGCATTCTCCTCACGAATGATGAACACTTGTACGATAAAATATTTCAGGTTTATAATTGTGGCCGCACGCTCACCGGCCCCTGGTATGAGCATGTTTATCCCGGACTGAATTTTCGCATCTCGGCTTTTCAGGCGGCGGTTCTGAACGCGCAAATGCCCCACCTGGAAGGCTGGGTATCCAAGCGTGAGGAGAACGGCCTCTATCTGGAGGGCCTGCTAAACGAAATTGAAGGCTGGCGCTGTCTTGGCCGGTATGCCAAGACCGGACGGAATGCCTATCACCTGCAAATATCGGCCTATAATCCCGGTTCTTTTTCCGGTCTGCCGAAGAAGAAATTTCTAGCGGCATTGCTGGCCGAGGGAGTGGTAGCTACCGATGGCTATCGGCCGGTGTATTCTATGCCTTTCATCGAAGATTCTGAACCGCTGCCCCATACTGAAGCTGCTTGCCGTGACCAGGTCTGGATACGCCAGTTTGAACTGCTGGCAGATCGACACCTGATGGATAAAACGGCCGAGGCAATTCGCAAGATACAGGACCATTCGCGGCTGCTCTGCGCCCAGGACATTTAGCTGGGGCCACGCTCCGGAAAAGAACTTGGACATCTTTTGCAACCTCTGATTTCGTGGCAGTAAGTTTGGCCGGCAAAAGACGGGGCACTGGGAGCTTCGTCATTTTTTTCTTGTAAGCAAATTTTGGGGCCGTTTCCTGTGTTTGAGATAGCTTCCGCGGATTTCATAGCTCCCGATGTTAAGCGCTTTCGTATCATCGCGCCCGCCGTAGCCAAAAAGCACCAGGCGGGACAGTTCGTGATTCTCCGCGTGCACGACCTTGGCGAGCGCATACCGATCACTATCGCCGAAAGCGATCCCGATTCCGGTGAGATTACCATTATCGTTCAAGGCATCGGCCGAACAACCAAAGATTTGAACCGCAAGACCTCCGGCGACCAGATTCCTGACCTGGTTGGCCCCCTGGGCCAGCCTACACACATTGAGAATTGGGGCAAGGCCGTTATCGTGAGCGGTGGAGTGGGCACGGCCGAGGCGCTGCCCATCGCCCGGGCCATGAAAGCCGCCGGCAATGAAGTTATTTCGATCATCGGGGCCCGGACCAAAAGCCTGGTGATTGCCGAGGAACTGATGAAAGACCTCTGTGACGAGGTAATAGTTACAACCGATGACGGCAGCTACGGAATTAAGGGTCTGGTCATTGAGCCATTGCGCCCCATGCTCGAGAGCTCCTCGCCGCCTCGGCTGATATTGGCCGTTGGCCCATTGCCAATGATGAAGGCTGTTGCCGAACTTACCAGGCCCTACAATATAAAAACGATGGTATCGCTGAATACCATCATGATTGATGGCACCGGTATGTGCGGCGGTTGCCGCGCTACCGTTGATGGCAAGACTGTCTTCGTCTGCGTTGATGGCCCGGAATTTGACGGGCACAAGGTTGACTTTGGGGAATTGCAGCAGCGCATTGGCCAATTCAAAAACCAGGAGCGCCAATCGTTGGATCAATTTCTTCGCTCGTGCCGGGCAGAGAAGTCTGTGGAGGGCTGATTATAGATGAGTACTTCCGCCACCCCTTCGCCAGATAAGCAACTGACTCCTAAGGAGCGCATGCGCATCCCCCGGCAGAAAATGCCGGAACAAGACCCCCGACAACGCACCACCAATTTCAATGAGGTCAACCTTGGCCTTACCGAGGAAATGGCCATTGAAGAGGCGCAGCGCTGCCTGCAATGCGCCAAGCCACTGTGCATAGATGGCTGCCCTGTAATCATCAAGATCCCTGAGTTCATAGAGTTGATCGTCCAGGGAGATTTTATCGGTGCTGCCGCCAAAATTAAGGAAGACAGTTCGCTGCCGGCGGTTTGTGGCCGTGTATGTCCTCAGGAAAATCAGTGCGAAGCTACCTGCGTGGTAGGCAATCGGTTCAGTCCGGTAGCTATTGGCAATCTTGAGAGGTTCGTTGCCGATTACGAACGTGAGCATGACATGATACAGGTGCCGGAACGGGCCGCGGTTACCGGCAAAAAGGTTGCTGTTATCGGCAGCGGCCCCGCGGGCCTGGCCTGCGCCACCGACATGGCCATCTATGGCCATGATGTAACCATCTTCGAAGCTCTGCACGAGTACGGCGGTGTGTTGGCCTACGGCATTCCGGAATTTCGGCTACCCAAGAAAGTCTTGTCCGTGGAGATCGAGAACCTCAAGAAATTGGGGGTCAAATTTGTTAAGAATTACTTGATCGGCAAAACCCGCACTCTCGATGAACTGCTGAATGAAGACGGCTTTGAGGCCGCCTTTATCGGCACCGGCGCCGGGCTGCCCTGGTTTTTGAATCTGCCCGGCGAAAACCTGAACGGCGTCTACTCGGCCAACGAGTTCCTCACCCGGGTAAACCTGATGAAGGCCTACATCTTCCCGGAAGCGGACACGCCCGTTCAGATTGCCAAAACAGCGGTCGTTATCGGCGGCGGCAATACAGCCATGGACAGCGTACGTACAGCCAAGCGGCTGGGCGCCAAGCGGGCTATTATCGTCTATCGCCGCTCCGAGGAAGAGATGCCCGCTCGTATCGAAGAAGTGCACCACGCCAAAGAAGAGGGCATTGAATTTCAATTGCTCCAGGCGCCCATCAAGTACCTGGATGACGGGAATGGCTGGCTTAAGGGAATCGAGTGCATTAAGATGGAGCTCGGTGAGCCGGACGATTCGGGTCGGCGCAGGCCGGTACCAATCGAGGGATCCGAGTTCTTCATCGAGGCCGATTTTGCCGTTGTGGCCATCGGCAACGGCTCCAATCCGCTCCTGGCCCGCACCACCCCCGGCCTGGACATCAACAAGTGGGGCAATATTATCACCGCTTCTGAGACTGGAGCGACCAGCAAACCGGGGGTTTTTGCCGGGGGCGATATCGTATCCGGCGGCGCCACCGTTATCCTGGCTATGGGCGACGGGCGCAAGGCGGCGGCAGCTATGGATGAGTATCTGAAATCAAAAGCGAAAGTCGCCAGTGATGAGTGAAAAAGATTTTGCTTCCATGTCTTTCGAGGAAGTCGTCGAGTTTTGTTTGCAGCTGGAGAAAGATGCCGTGGCCCTATACGAAGACCTGGCAGCCGGGGCAACTGACGAGTCGGGCCGTGAGCGTTTCCTAGCACTGGTCAAAATGGAACGTGGCCATGTAAAAAAACTTGAGGAGCTGGACAGCGATGCTTTTTTCCAGTCGGCGCCCAGGAAAGTCGTGGACCTGAAGACAACCGATTACATGGTACCCATGGAAACCGGCAAACAGCTGAACACCCAGGAAGCCCTGATCCTGGCGGCCCAGCGGGAGAAGGTTACCAAGGAGCTTTACGAAACATTGGCTAAAAAGTATGCCGGTGAACCGTTGTTGTTCAATTTCTTCTCCATGATGGCGGAGGAAGAGGCCGCCCACAAGCACGACCTTGAAGAAGAGTATGAGCGCAGCATGCATGGAGAGTTTTAGTTGTCTACTCAGGTGAGTATTAAAAAGCCCCGGTTTTCCGGGCTTTTTAATATAGCTAGGATAAAGTCGTAAAATTGCTGATCCATGCTCAGATCAGCGGCCTTTCTCCTGGCAATATTTTTACTGATTAAATCTATGGCACATAGAAAGATTCCCTTTCCCTGGGGAGAGGGATAGGGTGAGGGGAAAAACAACCCTGCCCGAGACCCTTCATCCTGTCCCTTCGGCAGAGCTTGTGCTGAATCCCGAAGCGTCGGGATGAAGTGCTCAGGACATGCCTTCTCCCGGTGGGAGAAGGCGCCATTTCAGGAACCTCTGTTAATATTTTTTTTCTCCGAGGAGTTTATCGGGACCAGTCGGCCAGTATCCGGGCGGCGTGCTCGGGTGGCTTCACCTTTGGATAGACCTTGAAGATCGTGCCTGCTTCATCAATGAGATAGGTGATCCGGGTTATGCCTATATATTCACGGCCCGCCATTTTCTTGGGCCCCCAGGCGCCGTAGGCTTTCAGCATGTCGTGTGCCTCATCGCACAACAAGGGATATTGGAAGCTGTGTTTATCGCGGAATTTTTTCTGTCTTGTTGGCGGATCGGCGCTCACGCCCACGATCTTGATGCCCCGGTCCGTAAATTGCTGGAATTCATCACGGAATCCCCGGCCCTCAACGGTTCAACCGGAGGTGCCGGCCTTGGGAAAAAACCACAGTATAAGTTTGCTGCCGGCATAGTCACTCAGCGACACCTCGTTGCCATCGGTGTCAGGCAGGGTAAAAGCGGGCGCTTTGGAGCCGGGTTCCAGGAGCATAGATATTCCTCCAGTTCGATGGTTCTGCAATAAAATTTACGCGCAACCGGATTAAGCACACAACTGAAGCTGCTGGAGTTAAAGGCTTTTCGAGGACGGACCATGCAAGTAAATTATGAGGACAGGTATACCATGAAACTTAGGAGACACATTAGGTGCATTATCGCAATCTCGGCCATAGCGGCCTAAAGGTTTCGTCAATTTCGCTGGGCGGCTGGCTGAACCTGGGCGGCTTTCTGGATGATAGCGCCTCCATCGCCCTCATCAAGCAGGCCTTTGCAGCAGGTGTCAACCTGTTCGACGTGGCTGATGTCTATGCCGACGGCGCGGCTGAAATTGTTCTGGGGAAAGCCCTGAAGGAGCTGCCCCGGGAACAGATCGTAGTTGCCACCAAGTGCCGGGTTCGCATGTGGCCCGGTCCGCTGGGCGAGGGCCTGTCAAAAAAGCATATCGCACACGCCTGTGAGGCGTCACTCAGGCGGTTGGGCGTGGATTTTATCGACCTATATCAGGCGCACTCACCCGATGACGAAACACCCATCGAGGAAACAATGGCCGCCCTGGATCTGCTGGTAAGGCAGGGCAAGGTCCTGCATATAGGCTGCTCCAATTTTTCCGGCAAGCAGCTTGGCGCCGCTCAGAAAGCGGCCGGAGCCATGGGCGGCACAAAGCTGATTTCCAGCCAGCCCCGCTATAACATGTTATGGCCCGAACCTGAAAAATCACTGTTCTCAGCAACGAAAAGGCTTGGTGTGGGCAATATCGTTTACTCGCCCCTGGCAAACGGTGTGCTCACTGGAAAATACACGGACGGCCAGATTCCTGAGGGCAGTCGCTTCACCCACAAACTTGCCGAGCCAAGCAATCGGTTTATGCAGCCGGACATGCTCGCCAAAGCGGATCAACTTTGCCGGATAGCCGGTGATTACTCCATGACGCCTGCCCAGCAAGCGCTGGCTTGGTGTTTGCGGCGGCCGGAAGTCAGTTCTGTAATCGTGGGGGCAACAAAACCGGCCCAGCTGGACGAGCTGCTGCCGGCCAATGAGCTGGCGCTGTCCCGGGAGCAGTTGGACCGCATAGACCAGGCCCTAACGAGTCAACCAGCTGATTCTTGAGCTGGAACTATTTCACTTGTTACCGATATGGATAACATAGTATACTCGAGCAGGATGATTTACGGAAAAGCGGCAATAATCGTTGGGCTTCTACTGTTCATTGGGCTGGGCGCGCAGGATTCGGAATTGAAAATTGGCGATCCCGCCCCCGAATTTGCCCTACCTGACCAGGACGAAGTGATACACAGACTTTCCGATTACCAGGGTCGGCGCGTATTGGTCTATTTTTATCCAAAAGATGATACCCCCGGCTGCACCAAAGAAGCCTGCGGCCTCCGTGATGCCTTCAACGAATACCAGGAGGCGGATATCGTAATCCTTGGTATCAGTTATGATACGCCTGAGTCTCATCGCGACTTCCGGGAAAAGCACAGCCTGCCGTTCACACTATTAAGCGACACGGAAAAGGAGGTCGCGGCACTCTATGGTACTAAGGGGCTTTACCCATTGGCGATTCGGCGTTCGTTTCTCGTTGATCGTGAGGGCCACGTTGTAAAGATCATTGAGGACGTGGACGTTACTTCCCACAGCCAAGATGTTTTAAAGGCTTTTCGTGAAGCCGAGAGCCTTCCCTGACCTTGCGTGAGCGGCCAATCCCACTCTAAATATCAGCCGATAATACTAGGGCTCCCCAGCTCATTTGTTGTATGGTTTGTGCTTTACTCGCTCCAGGGCTGGGCCGGTCTGCCCGATTTGCGGCTCTCGCCTGTGTGGCGCTGGCTGTTCATTGTTGTGTTTCTATTCGACGGTGGCGCTACGATTATCTGGAGCATGGCAAAGCTCCGCAATTCCGTTGAGAAGGGACTGATTAACACCGGACCTTTTGCCATAGTGAGGCACCCCATATATGCCGCGTTCTTATGGAACGGTACCGGCATATTAGCGTTTCTGCTGGAGTCCTGGACTGTACTCCTGGGCGTTATCCCGCTCCATCTGCTCTGGAACCTGTTGGTGCGGCCGGAAGAACAGGATCTGTGGCAGCGCTTTGGAGACCAATATCTGAATTACTGCCAGAAAACGGATCGATTCTTCCCGCGATTATCATCATTAAAACAGCTAATGCAGCAAAATGGCGAAGATTGAAACGACTGACCATATTCCGTGTTAAGTAATTATACCCACATTCTCCGGTTGCCCGCCCCTGCCGTACGCAGCCGCATCATGAAACTTGCCGTACCAATCATGCTGGCCAGCTTGTCACAAACATTGATGAGCTTATTTGACATCGCCATGGTAGGGCAGCTGGGTGCGGCGGCGGTGGCTGCTGTCGGGCTGGGTGGAATGCTTACTTACTCGGTGAGCGCCTTTCTCAATTCGATACAGGCCGGCACCCAAACCGTGATCGCCCGCCGCGAGGGGGACGGCAGACATCATGAAATCGCTACAACCGTCAAGACGACCATGCTATTTTCTTTGCTGGTAGGGTCTATTGCCGGACTGGTAGTCATTCAACTTGCGGACAGCATCTTTCCCGCTATCAACGATGATCCCGATGTAGTCGGCATAGGCATTTCCTACCTGAAGTGGCGCAATATCAGCCTGGGACCGGTAATGGCCGGGTACGTTTTCTATGCCTTCTATAATGGGATCAGCCAGCCGCGCATACACTTAATCGCTTCAGTTATCGCAAATAGTCTGAATGTATTGCTTAATTATTGTCTGATTTTCGGCCGTTTCGGCTTCCCGGAGCTGGGAGCGCCCGGGGCGGGCCTGGCTACAGCGATTGCCTCTATTGTTGCGTTTGCTATCTATGCCGGGTTTACTCGCATGAACAGCATAAAGACCCGCTACAAAGGGATCTGGCTGGGCCCGATGGAATGGCCCGTACTCAGAAAAGTGCTCGATATTTCGATGCCGGCCGGCGTTCAGAATTTTGGCGTCCTGGTAGGCTTTGCCTTTTTCATGATCATCATGGGGTGGGTCAGCACCGTGGCCTTGGCTGCTACCGAGATTGTGTTCAACATTCTGTCGTTCTCATTCATGCCCGCAATGGGATTCCTGTATGCCGCCCAGACCCTGGTGAGCGAAAATATGGGGCGCAACGATTTTAAGGCGGCCGAAGACCTGGTAGCCGCGGCCACGAAATTGTGCATGCTGCTCATGGGAGCCATGGGCGTCATCTTCATGGTAGCGCCCAGATTGATATTGCGTATATTTACGCCCGTTGACGAAATTATCACCGCCGGTGCATTTCCGCTGGTCATACTTGGCGCGGTACAGTTCTTCGATGCTATTGGCATGGTCCACCTGGGAGCGTTGCGGGGCGCCGGCGACAACGGCTATCCCGCCAAAATGGATCTGGCGCTGATGTGGGGGTTCTTCGTGCCCGCAACTTTCGTATCGGCCATCACCTTTACTATGGGAATTAACGGCGGATGGCTGGCTTTAGCCATTTATATCATATCCTTTGCGTACCTGGCACGGCGCAGATTCCAGGCGGGGCAATGGAAGCTAATAATTGTTTAGATTATATTGTCATTTTATGGTGTCTGGGCTTACCTTCGGCTGGATTTATAATTTCATACTTAAAACAATAGTCTAAATAGAAAAGGGATGCATCAATGCAGCGGGGAAGCGTAAATAAAGTAATTGTAGTGGGACACGTGGGTGGCGATCCTGAACCGCGCTATACACCGTCAGGGACAGCGGTAGTGAATATCAGCATTGCTACCAATGAGGTGCGGCGCAGTGCCGATGGCGATGACCAGGAACGGGTTGAGTGGCACCGGGTAGTCCTGTGGGGCAAGCAGGCCGAATTTGTTGGCAATTACGTCAAGAAGGGCCAGTTGGTTTATGTGGAAGGACGCCTGCAAACCCGCACCTGGGAGGACCGCAATAAGGTCGAGCGGCGGACAACGGAGATTGTAGCCGACGTAATCACAACACTGGGTGGTACGAAGGGAGCCGGGAGCGGCACGACCGAGAAACCGGCGGCCGTTGAAGAGCCGCCTGACGACGACGACATTCCCTTTTAACAGTAGGGAATTTCCGTAAACTATCCGAGGGCGGTCAGTATCGGTTTCAGCAATCGGTCCAGGTCCATTATGGCTTCAGCCTGCTCCTTTAGTAAAAGACCGTAAACATCCAATCCCTCAGCGTGAGCCAAAACTGCCAGATTATTAAGATGGCCGCAACAGGGGCGGTCAGGCAGTACGTGTGTCGGATATCTGGCGCCCAGGCCGGTTACCGTAATGTATTCCAATCCAGGGACCCGGTGATATATGTTGCTCATATCAAGAAACTGTTCCCTGGTAATATCGCCCAGTCCACGTAACGGGCTGAGTCCCGAGCGGTTAATTCCGCCGCTGACCGAGGCTTTGTCAAGCGCGGGAGGCAACGTGGCAAAGTCAACAATGACGACAGCCGATAATCCTGTATCAGCCTTATAACGCCGGAACTCAAGCAGCAGGTTGCGGGGTTCTGAAATATCCGGGGCCAGCATATCAAATCCGGGGAATAACGGGGCCGACCCAGTGGGAAGCGCTGAATATACAGCCGGTGTCAATATTATCAGTGGAGAATGGGTCATAACGTCAGCTTTGATTGAAATGAATCACTTTCATTACCGGTGCTGTTCCACATTTATCGCTAATAGGCATATTTTACATCGCGGCATGCAGCCCTTATAGGGTGACAGGTCCCGGCTCCGCGAATATCAACGGTGGGGCCGCTTAAAGAAATTAAATAAATTCCATTGAGCGAAAAGGTATTATTTCCGGAGAAGCTGCACCGTAAACGCAGATCGGCTACAATTGCTGATCCCGAACATACAACGAAAGGGGCTGAACATGTCAACGGAATATGAGCTGGAGGCAGTGCCCAATCCCGGCAAGCAGCGCGATTACACCATAGACATTGATATACCGGAGTTCACCTGTGTTTGCCCAAACACCGGCTTACCGGATTTTGGCACTATACGGATCTCGTACGTCCCTGACGAGCAGATTGTAGAGCTGAAGTCGCTCAAGCTGTATATATTGAATTACAGGAACAAGGGCATTTTCCACGAGGCTGTAACAAATAAGATTCTGGACGATCTGGCGGACCTGCTCAAACCTAAACAGATGCGCGTGACGGGTGACTTCCATCCCAGAGGTGGCATTAAGACGGTTGTCACCGCCGAATTGAACACCGAAGATCAATAAATTCCGGTTGCTGTATTTTCTGTTTCTAATTCTCTGTCAAGGGGAGTAATTTTAGGGTCTGTCAAAAAGGAGCGGCGCTCACGAAATGAAGATAAAGGTAAAAGTCAGCAACCGGAAGCGCAAGAACAAGCACGGGTTTTTTGCTCGAATGGGAACCAAGTCCGGGCGGGCAATCCTGGCCCGCAGGCGCGCAAAGGGCCGGAAGGAACTATCAGCCTGAGTACCAGTGAAACAGACCCTCGCGCGAGCACTGTGGCTGAAACACAAGGAAGACTTTACCCGTGTATTTGATACCGGCACAAAATTTCAACACAAGAGAATTGCGGCACGGATGGTCGACAGCAGCACGGCACGTGTCGGTTGCGCAGTAAGCAGCAGGTATGGCTCCAGCGTCCAGAGAAACAGATTTAAACGGCGGGTTCGGGCTGTCTTCCGGCAGCGCTACCAACAGCTCCCCTGTATCGATCTGGTTATTACCCCGCGCCATGGCCGTGGTGAGATCCCATACCGGGAAATCGAAGAGTTTTTTAGTGAGATTATTGACCGTCACCAGTAACATCGCGAACCGGTTAGCTGTTGCTCTCGTTGTAGCAATCATAAAGGTCTACCAAAATTCGATCTCACTGGTTTTTCCCGCTACGTGCCGGTTTGAGCCCTCCTGCTCCCGGTATGCTATTGACGCCTTGCAGAAATACGGTCTTTGGAACGGTCTTGGGAAATCATTTACCAGAGTCCTGCGCTGTCATCCCTATTCTAAAAAAAGTGGTTACGATCCCGCCTGATTAAGTATGTCTGATTCTGCCCGCGCCTTTTTAGCCTTCGCCCTGATAGCAGTGGTCTTGATCCTGACGCCACGTTATCTGAAGATTCTTTCACCGCCCAAGCAGCAGGAAGCGCCGCCGCCAGCCGGTCAGGAAAGTATTGTGTTACCAGGGGATAAAACGACAACCCCGATTGCTGATGCTCCGAAAAGTGCCCCTGCGATTAAGGAGAAAAGGCCATCCTTCAAGGAGGCTACGTTACCGGAGAAATGGTTTACCGTTGAAACACCCTTGTACATTGCCCGGCTATCGTCACGGGCGGGCGGCCACATTGAAACCTTTGAACTCAAGAACTATCCCAGCCGCCGCTACGCAGGCAATGTCCAATTGGTCCCCGAGACCAATCACGCTAACCTGGCCATATCGTTTATCAATTTAGATGGTGATTCCACGATCCTGAACGAGCCATTCGAGGTTGTCAAGAGCCCGGCTCGAAGCGACATATACCTGGAGGAAGGCACGGCCGTTTTTCGCTTTCAATACCGGTTTCCCGCCGGGGCGCAGGTTACAAAGGAAATCACCTTCAACGCTGATAGCTACCTTCTGGGGATGGATATTTCCTGGCAGCGACCCGAGCTGGTTATGGGTATCAACCAGTTTGAAATTGGCTGGAGCAGCGGGCTGCAGCCTGCCGAGCAGACCCTCTCGGAAGATGAGCAGTACGGGAAGGTATTCGTCTACCAGGGAGGAGAGCTTGAAGAACAGGGTTCGGTGAAGAAGAATGGGGTCAAGCGCGAGAATTTCAAAGGCGCAACTGATTGGGTTGCCATGCGGAATAAATATTTCTGCGCCGCATTCATCGCCGATGGAACTGACGCGATTTATGGCGCTTTCTCCGCCGAACCCATTCCACAGGGCTCCAAGAAAAATGGCCGGGATAGCATAACCAGATATAAAATGTCCATTGGATATGGCGTCGATGGTCCGGCCCAACTGAATATTTTTCTTGGACCACTATCGTACTATCTGATTAAGGATCTGGATGTCGACCTGGACCGGATCATGAATTTTGGCTTCACCCTGATCCGGCCCATCAGCAAAGGCGTCTTGTTCAGCCTGGTTTCCATGCACAAGATAATTCCCAATTACGGAATTGTGTTGATCCTTTTCGCCGTGATTATTCGCGTTGTTACCAATCCGTTGACTAAAAAGAGTTTTGCTTCCACACAGAAAATGCAGTTGGTTCAGCCGAAAGTGAAGGAGCTGCAGGAGAAGTATAAGGGCAATTCGCAGAAGCTGAACCAGGAAATGATGGCCCTCTGGAAGAAGGAAGGGGTGAATCCCCTGGGTGGTTGCCTGCCAATTTTGATCCAGATGCCCTTGCTTTTTGCGCTTTTCATTGTTTTTCGTACAACCATCGAACTTCGCGGCGCGCCCTTCTTTTTGTGGGTTAAGGACCTCTCAATGCCGGATGTTGTTTTTACCCTGCCATTTTCTATCCCCCTTTACGGCGATGGCGTTACCATTTTAGCGCTGGTAATGGGTATTTCCATGTTTATTCAGCAGCGGCTTAGCGGGGCGGCGTCTAATCCCCAGCAGAAACCGATGATGTATATGATGACTGCCATGTTTTTTCTGCTCTTTAATCG
>DAOWIJ010000134.1 GCA_030640955.1 Fidelibacterota bacterium | reverse complement strand
GGTGCGGCAATTGCCAGGCACGCCCGGCGACTCGGATTAAAGAGTATCAGGGACTTCCTGTATTTTTTAGATTCGACCTTGGTTCGAATATGGACAACGGACGTTGGGGCTCAAGCCTTGGCGGCCTCCCTTCGGGATGACACCCTTTTTCAGCAATGTGGCCGGTTTGTCGATGAGGACCTGGCGCAGCAGCTGGACATCCCCTGGGGAGACCGCCGCTACGGGGACCTGCTGTGGGTCGCGAACCAGGGCGTGCTGGTGTTCCCTGACTTTTTCCACCGGGATACGCCTTATCGGGCGATGCACGGCTATATTCCGGAGGATTCGCCCGATAACATGGGCGCCTGTATAGTGATGGGGGCTGGAGTGCCCCAAAGACAGGTGGACCAGGTTCCGCTCGGGGAAGTGTATCACATCTTGCGGCGTAGCGTTCTGGGAGAGTAACATTCGACTCGGTTGCTGGAAACCCTTAAAAAAAATAAACACGGGGATACTGGATGAAGAAAGTTTATGTCGCAGGTTGCGGTGGCATGTTGGGAGAGGCCATCTACCATGTCTTCAAAGATGCATATGAGCTAAAGTGCACCGACATCGACGTGAATGAGGACTGGCTTTCATACTGTGATTTTCGTGATCTGGAGCAGTATTCCGCAGATGTCAATGACTTTAAGCCCGACATCCTTTTTCACCTGGGCGCTTATACCGATCTTGAGTATTGTGAACTGCACACGGAAGGTGCTTATCTGACCAATACAATATCGGTAGAGAACGCCGTGCAGATCGCTAATAAGCTGGGCATACCTGTCCTGTATATCAGTACTGCCGGCATTTTTAATGGCCAGAAAGAATGGTATGACGACTGGGACCGACCTGATCCTTTGGGACACTATGCCCGGTCCAAGTACCTCGGTGAGCGGCACGTCCAGCTGCATGCGCCCCGCCACCTTATTTTCCGGGCCGGCTGGATGATGGGGGGCGGCCCGCGTAAAGATAAAAAGTTCATCCAGAAACTGATGAAACAGATCAAAGAAGGGGCCACTGAACTGTTCATTGTCGACGATAAACTTGGCACCCCTACCTACACCTTCGATTTCGCCCAAAACGTGAAGCTGGTCCTGGAGCAGGAATTATGGGGACTGTATAACCTGGTCTGCGAAGGTGTGACAGATCGTCTGGAAGTTGCGACGGCATTGGTATCCACTCTTGGGTTACACGACAAGATTAAGATCAACCGCGTGTCGTCCGATCACTTTAAGGAAGACTACTTTGCCCCACGGCCTCCTTCAGAACGGCTAATTAACCGCAAACTCAACCTGCGGAACCTCAACATCATGCGTCCCTGGCGGGAAGCCTTGGCGGTGTACATCCAACGGGATTATCAGGACTATCTGTAGGCACTCCACGAATTTTGCCGCCCACGAGAACCTGACCACGACCGGTTTCCGTTAAGCAGAAAGTCCAGATGGCACGGGCAAATACGATGGCGGATATAACGGCAGGTCTGGCTGATTCTACACCTGACCTTTCGGTTATCATCTGCAATTATCGCTCGGCTGCGATCATCCAATCCTGCCTTGCCAGTCTCTGTGGGCAGGATTACCCTGCGGAACGATACGATATTGTCATCATTGATGATGGCTCCCAGGACGAATCGGCGGAAATAATTCAGCGGTTCATCGAGGATCGCGCTGGGAAACATCCAAAGATCAGTTATCACCGAAAAGAAAACGAAGGCTTGAGCATCGCCCGGAACGACGGGATCAGGCGCTCCAGGGGCGCCATTATTACCTACATTGATGACGACGCTGTAGCTGACCGGCAGTTCATCATCCAGGTTATGGCTTCTTTCCGTGAACATCCGGAAGCGAACTGCGTGGGCGGCCGGGTGGACCTGCTGAACCCGGAAAATCGCTTCGCCCGATTGATGCAATACAGCATCATGGGCTGGTATATGAGCCAAAATGAGGTCATCGTGGGGACCAATATGTCCTACCGTCGCGGTTTTCTGGAGGAGATCGGCGGTTTTCAGCCGGAGTTCACACGGCGCGGTGATGAAACGGCTTTGTTCACCAAGGCCGGGGAGCGGTTGCGGAAGGTGGTCAATCCCCAGGTGATCGTCTCCCATCGCCAGCCGGAATCTGCCGGTGAGTGGATCAGGAAAAGATGGGAGAGCGGTCACTTCGAGGCCGCTGTTGATTACCTAAAATACCGTTTGGAGATATCGAGGAAAAAGCCGACAATAAAACTGCTTGGACGCGTGGCGCATCTGCTGGGTCCCTGGATAACTATTGCGGTGCTTCTATTCAACCTGCCTGCCGGGTTGATCTGTTTGTTCGGTTACCTGACCCTGCTGGTCCGCCGGTATATCATGCACCGGGTCCTTACCGGCCCCCTACGGGAGCTGGCCAAGACGAAAACTTTCACACGCCGGTGGTCGGATTACCTGCTCGTGACCTTTCTAGTACTCATGGGGGGATACTGGGCCGATCGTGGATATTTCCGAGGCTATTTTCACTTCCGCGGAGTCTCCTGGCAGACGCCACGAATCCAAGACGGATGAATACCACCATTTCAGCGTCGTCCAGTGGAGCTGTACGGGTGTGTGTAGCCAAGTTTGTGGACATCCGCGTCCAAGTGCGGGTAAAGCTGGTGGCTGAAGCAGTGGCGGATGCTGGTTATGCCTGCACAATCGTGGGCCTTCCTTCCAAAGGGGGAGAGAGGAATATCCGTGACCCGCGAATCACTTACCTGCTTGCCCAACCACAATTCCGATGGCCAGTTATTTTGACCGTTTTCCGTCGGATTGAAAAACTGCTCCGCTATGTCGGTGCCCTATTGATCGGCAAGTATGATATCTATTGCGTCCATGACATTGAATCACTGATTGTAGTAGGCATCAAACGTCTGTTCCGGCGGTTCGCGGTGATCTATATTGGCGATGAATTGGAGTACGCCCGCAATGTGCAAGGACTTTTCGGTCCCCTTCGGAATGTATTGGCAAAAGCGGCCCTGCGCCTGTTGTTCCCGGTCTGCGATGTCATCATGCAGGCGGATATCAGCCGGGCAGAGCATATGGCCCGGACATATCGATTGAAAAAAGAAATCTTGGTACTGCGCAATGTTCCTAAATGCAATCTGCCGGCTGTTGAGCCTGTCAACCTGCACCAGCGATTGGAATGGCCGCCGGAGACGGTCGTTTATATGTACCACGGTATCCTTGGTCATGGTAGAGGAATCGGGCCCAGCCTGAAGGCGCTGCGACAGGTCGCTAAGCACCACAGTGTCGGCCTGCTGCTATTTGGCTGGGGTCGGGAAAAACACATGCTTCACCTGAAGGCGCTGATTCATGAATATGAGCAGGAAACATCCGGGTTTCAGGGCCGGCTATTCCCCCCGATGGAATATGAGGCGCTCCGGGCATGGATTCTCGGTGCGGACGTGGGTATCTGCATGATCGAAAACACGTCCCTGAGCTACTACCTGGCTGCTCCCTCCAAACTCTACCAGTATATGGAGGCTGGAATCCCGGTCATCGGCAGTGATTTTCCCGAATTCCGCCGCGTTTTCCAAACGGCAGATTGCGGTCTGCTGGTCAATCCCGATGATGAAGATGAGATCGCAGCTGCTTTCCTGAAACTGGCGGGTGACGCCCGGTCCCGTAAGCAGAAAGGAGCAGCAGGGCGCAAGGCGGCACTGGAAACCTACAACTGGGAGCGCGAGAAAGCGGTATTATTACAGGCCCTGAAGGAGGTATCGCCGCAACCCCCGGAGAACCCTGAAGGATGAGGGACTCTTGAACGGCATGCTGCGGAGCCATCACTTCCTACTGGCATATTTCATATTCCTGTTGGTGGTGATCGGCCTGATCGCACATGCCATCCAGAGACCGGCTCCCACATCTGTCTTCGCCATAAGTTATCTGGCGATCGCTTTCCTGCTGTACCTGGCCATTCTACCCAAATTTCTTGGGGGATGGTTTCATCTTACACCTTTGTTTGTACCCATTCTACTCTACTTCGGGTGGACACTTATAACGGCTGTCATCAACGGAGTGGGACTTACGGTCTACTTGATTTCCGTGAAGGACTACGT
>DAOWIJ010000085.1 GCA_030640955.1 Fidelibacterota bacterium | reverse complement strand
GTGGTCTTCGAAGGTGGCGATGTGTTCGGTGATGGGGTGAATGTGGCATCCCGGCTCGAACCGCTTGCGGAGCCGGGTGGTATCTGCGTTTCTGGCCGGATTTACGACGACATCAGGAACAAGCCAGACATTGAGACGGTCTTTCTAGGTGAAAAGAGACTCAAGCATGTCAAGCGCCCCGTTAAAGTGTATGCTCTAGCTGGTGAGGGACTTCCCACTGCTAAACCAGAGATCCTGGAGGGCGCTGAAACAGAGCCCAAGCCAACCGTTATCCCCAACAGGCGAATTCTCGTCCTGTCACTAGGAATATTGGCCATTATTGCAGGCTATACCCTTTATACTACTTATTTCGCAGTTCCCGGTAAAATCGAGACCATCGTGGTATTACCCTTCGAAAACCTGGGTGCTGCTGAGGAAGAGTATTTTGCTGATGGTGTCACCGAAGAGATAACCTCCCGTCTAGCCATGATTCATAGGCTTGGTGTTATCTCCCGTACCAGCGCTATCCAATACAAGAACACAGAAAAAAGCATAAAGGAAATTGGTAGGGAGTTAGGAGTGGATTATGTGCTGGAAGGCACCATCCGCTGGCAGCAGACTTCTGATGGGCTAGACCGGGTACGGGTCACGCCGCAGCTTATCAATGTGTCCGACGATACTCACCTCTGGGCCAATCATTACGATGCTGACTTGACTGATATCTTCGAGGTTCAGTCGGATATCGCGAAATGTGTGATCGAAGCACTGGACATTGTACTCTGGAAATCCGAGCCCGAGGCTCTGGAGGCTTCTCCTACTGACAACCTCGAGGCATACCAAGCATACCTTCGTGGCCGGTATTATGCGGGAAGGCCCCATTTCTCTCTAGAAAACTGGATGCATGTGCTACAAAGCTATCAACAGGCAGTGGATCTCGACCCGAATTTTGCCCTGGCGTACGCCCAGCTATCGAAAGGCCATGCGAGGCTCTATTACTTCCAGCACGACCTCTCCAAGGAGCGGCTTGAATTGGCCAAGCATGCTGCAGAACGTGCACTTGAACTGGCGCCAGATTCTCCTGAAGTCCACCGTATCCTTAGTTACTACTACCTGTGGGCATTCAGGGATCCGGATCAGGCATTAAAGGAGTTGGAAATTGCCGAGAAAGGGTTACACAACAACGCAGAGGTCTTGGAGGCAAAGGCCTATGTCTTTCAGCAACAAGGACGTTTCGAAGAGGCCCGGTACTCATTTGAAGAGGCTTTCAAGCTCAGTCCCCGCGACGCCGATCTTCCCACCGAACTCATTTTCATCTTCTGGCTCACACGGGAGTACCCACTAGCCATTGAAGCCACTGATCAAGCGATCACCATAGCGCCAAATGAGGTTTGGCCGTATCTCGGTAAAGCTTTGATCTACTGGAGCTGGAATGGCGACACTGAAGCCGCACGGGCTGCCCTGGAGGCCGTGCCTACCGAACACAGCTGGTTGCCATGGTTCTGGCTCTGGCAAGAGATATTTGAAGGGGAATACCAACATACGCTGGAGCGGCTCTCATCCCTTTCTAATGACTGGATCCGACTTAAGATATTGGCCAGGCCCAAATCACTATTATCTGCTTACGTGTACGAATATATGGATGAACCACAAAATGCACGCAGGGCTTACGAGGCCGCAGAATCAGTATTGGAAATCGAAGTCAAGCGGTGGCCTGAGGACCCTCGATTACATAGCTCTCTTGGCATTGTCTATGCCGCTCTTGGCCGGCCGCATGAGGCGATCCGTGAAGGTAAGCAGGCCACGGAGCTCCTCCCGGTCTCGAAGGATGCATTTTATGGTCTCCCCTACGCTATCGATCTAGCCCATATCTACACGTTAGCAGGCGAATACGACGCAGCTCTGGATCAGATTGAGTATCTACTCTCTATTCCTTCCTGGATCTCCATTCCCTGGCTGCAGATTGATCCTCGCTGGGATCCTCTTCGCGAACTTCCCCGGTTTCAGAAGCTGGTTGAGAAGTACGGGGAGTAGTGATGCGCAAGCTCGCCGCCATCATGTTCACCGACCTCTCTTTCACAAACATGATTATCGGCCCCGAGTATATATTCGAGGGGATGCTCGATGTCAGTTGAAACCTACAGATACTTCTTTAGTGCCTTAATTCAGGTCTTCGGAACTATCATTGCGGTTAATGCCATATTCCTAGTGCTTAGACATGAATTTGATTTAAGGAGATTAGAAACAATAAAAAAGAAGTTGGCTGTAGATATTGTCACATATGAAATAGGAGGCTTGGTAATAGACTACATGAAAGAACGGGGATATTTAGAGGCAGCAGAACTTCCTGCGACATACGTAAGCACTTATTCAAGTGAAGAAATTCAAGAGCTTATCGATTATACAGAAAAGAGAATTTCTGAAGGCCTTGAGAACAGTAGAGCGGAAGCTATCGATAAAGAAAGAGGAGAAAAGCAGATAATACAAGCCAAAAATAAGGCGATAAAGTTGGAAAGGGGCTTAAAGGCAATTAAACTGCGAAAGATAGAGTTTCGAGACATACTTGATAAGACTGGTGGTATTGTTCGAACAATAGTTAGGGTGATGACAATACCAGCCGCATTATCAGTAATTCTCTCCATAGGATTGCTTTTTACTGAACAAGTGCATTGTATAGGCGGGTTGTTTCCTGTTGCGATAATTGCGATTATACTGTCTATAGTTGGATTTGCCCTAATCATTCAGCAAGCGGCGAAAACATTTAGAGGAATCAAATCGACGTAGTTGATTATGAACTGCTACAAAGGTCGTGCTTAGGGCCATGTTAAGGCTGTCGGTCTGCTTGGCCTGAATTATCTAGCCGCACAACACGGCGCCACCGTTCACATTCAGTATCTCGCCGGTGATATGCCGGGCCAGGTCGCTGGCCAGAAACAGCACCGGTCCGGCCAGGTCTTCGGCCGTGGGGATCCTTTGCAGGGGAATATTCATCTCGGCCTCTCTGCGAAACTGTTCGTCCGCAAATACATCATCATTCATGTGGGTATCGACCCAGCCGGGAGCTACCGAGTTTACCCGGATAGCCGGGGCCAGCTCGGTAGCCAATGACTTGGTATAGGCAATGATGCCACCCTTCGAAGCGGCATAATGGGAATGGTGGGCCTCACCTCGTTGCCCTGCCGTGGATGAGATATGGATAATATTGCCGCCGCCGGCCTTCTTCATGTAAGGCACGACTGCATCGGTGTAGTTGAACACCGACTTTAGGTTTACCGCCAGAACCTTGTCCCACTCGGCCTCGGCTCCTGCGCCCGTTTCCAGGTACGTCCAGATACCGGCGTTATTGACCAGCACATCAATCTTGCCCAGCTCGCCGATGGTCCGGTCAACATGCTCGCGAGCGGTGGCGAAATGGGATACATCGCCTTTCAGCAGTATGGCCTGGCGGCCGGCTGCCTCCACCCGGGCCTTTACGGCCTGGGCTTCATCGTCATGGGAGCGGTAAACCAGGGCCACGTCGGCGCCGGCCTTAGCAAACAATATGGCGCAGGCTGCCCCGATGCCCCTGGAGCCGCCGGTTATCAAGGCCACCCGGTCATTCAGATTAATCATAAATACCCCTGGTGTTTCAACAATTCCGCGTTGAGGATGGCCGCACCGGCCGCCCCCCTGATTGTATTATGCGACAAGACCATAAATTTGATATCAAACAGGCTATCCGGCCTGATGCGTCCTACCGTTGCGGTCATCCCTTTACCCGTATCACGGTCCAATTTGGGCTGCGGCCGGTCATCCTCTTCCCTGACCGTTACCGGTTGGTCAGGAGCAAAAGGCAGTCCGGCTTCCTGCGGTACACTTCTGAAGCTGTTGAGGGCTTCCGTCACTTCTTCCACGGATGCCGGTTGCCTGAACTTCAGGTTCACCGCTTCCAGGTGCCCATCCAGGACGTTCACCCGGTTGCACTGGGCCGAGACCACCAGGTCGGCTGCTTTAATGCCGCGAGGGCCCAAAGTACCCAGTAATTTCGCCGGTTCCTCCTCCAGTTTATCCTCTTCCCCGCCGATGAAGGGCAGCACGTTATCATCAATTACTTCCGGTGGCGGGCCGGGATAACCGGCGCCTGACTTGGCCTGCATGGTGACTACATTCACCTGGCTGATACTGAACGCGTCGTCCAGCGGTTTGAGCGCCAGAACCAGCCCGATGACCGAGCAGTTGGGATTGGTGACAATATATCCGTCCCAGCCTCGTTGTTGGCGCTGGTAGTCGATCAGGCCGGTATGTTCCGGATTCACCTCGGGGATCAGGAGTGGTATATCCTGCCCCATGCGGTAGGCGCTGGCGTTGGAGATAACCGGCACACCGGCCCTGGCGAAGTCCACTTCCACGGTTTTTGCGGTCTCCCTGGGCAGGGCTGAAAACACCAGGTCCAGCGGTTCGTCCGGTTGCATATCCCGAACGACCTCGCCATCGAGGTAGGTGGGCCGGGTCACAGGCACTTTCCAGTCTACAGCTTCTTTATAGGTCTTACCTGCGCTGCGCCCTGATGCGTAGAGCGCCCCGATCTCAAACCAGGGATGACCCTCCAACAATTCCACGAACCGCTGCCCTACAGCGCCGGTAGCGCCAAGTATGCCGACTTTAAGTTTTTTGGCCATTATTTATTTGTATCCAATTCAGAATGAATCGCTTCGATAGCCTGACGCATGTCCGCCATCATCAGCACGGCCGAGATGGAGTACTCGGATGAGCCCTGGGCAATGGCGATCACGTTTATGCCCTTATTACCCAGCGCCGAAAACACCTTGCCGGCGATGCCGTGCCGGCCACGCATATTTTCCCCGACCACCGATACGACCGCCACATCGGACACTACCTTGATGCGATCTATGCGGTGGTCCCTCCTAATCCACTCCGCCAGCGCCACTTCCAGGGATTTGACGGTCTTCGACACCTCGTCAGCGTTGACGATAAAGGTTATGTTGTGCTCCGCGGAACTCTGGCTGATCATGAGAATATTGGTGGATACATCGCGCACGGCAGTAAATATGGTAGCTGCCACACCGGGGATCCCGGCCATACCGTAACCGCTCACGGTGATCACCGCCACATTCTCAATTGAAGTGGTGATAAGATTGGCGCCACGCTTTTTCGGGTTGGCGCAGACCAGCGTGCCTTCATGAGCTGGATTCATGGTATTTTTGATCCGTACGGCCACCTCAGTATCCAACAGGGGCCATAGTGTGTGGGGATGCAGCACCGAGGCCCCGAAGTACGCCGCCTCAGACGCTTCCCGGAATGAAATTTCCGCCAGTATTTTGGCGTTCTTGTGGTGACGCGGATCAGCGGTGCAGATTCCGTCTACGTCGGTCCAGATCCAGACTTCTGGCGCATCGAGACACGCCCCTAAAACAGATGCGGTAAGATCAGAGCCATTCCGGCCAATGGTGGTCGTGTCTCCCCCCGCCGTGCTGCCCAGAAAGCCTGTCACTACCGGCACGATCTTATCCATCAAAGGCTTCTCCAGGGTCCTTTCAACAAGTGCTCCGGTGGCATTCATATCCACCCTGGCTGAGCCCCAGTTACTATCGGTGCGCACAATGTCGCGGCTGTCAATAAACTTACTTTTGCGGCCTGTTTCCATCAGTAACCGGGCAACCAGTTCGGTTGACAGCCGCTCGCCAACGGATAACACCAATTCACCCCGCCTGACATCAGCCGCTGTTCTGGAAATGGATACATCTCCCAATGTTGCTTCCAGATAATCTTCAAATTTCTCCAGCCCTTTATCAGATAATCCTAATTCACCTGCGATCTTCATGTGGTGCTTGAAGAGCTGCCTGCTGATGTCCGGTGCGCTGGCTGGATTGGTGGTTGCCTCGACCAGCTTATTGGTCACGCCGGCCAACGCCGATGTGACCACAACCAATGGTCCTTCATAATTGGCGATAATACGGACCACTTCCTTGATCCGCTCCGCTGTCTGCAGGGAAGTTCCACCAAACTTGAAAATATATGGTCTGATCTCCATTGGTCAGTTCACTTTCCAGTTATAACGATTAATCTTAATTAAAAAGCACCATCACTTGTGGCTACAGAATTTACCGCGCAACTCTCCGAGTATTCCACTTGACGGTAATCAAATTCATTATCGGAACAAACCGGGCAACTTGGATTACGGCTTACTTTAATACTGCGGAAGGTAGTGTTTTGGCCATCGTACAAGAGCAGCCTGTTCTTGAGCACAGCCCCGGCATCGAAGCCCTTTGCGCCCAATAACCAGATCAGCGCCTGCGAGGCCTGCAAGCTGCCAATAATGCCGGGTGTCACACCGAAAATACCTGCTTCGGTGCATGATGGCGCCAGCTCCGGCGCCGGAGCCACCGGGAACAGACACCGGTAGCAGGCCGAATCCTCTTCCTGCGTGAAAACGGTAACCTGGCCGGAAAACTGCAATACGGCGCCAAACACCTGCGGCGTGCCGGTCTGGACACAGACGTCGTTGATCAGGTAGCGCGTAGCGAAATTATCAGAGGCGTCAAGTACCAGGTCGTGGCCGGTTACACGATCCCAGATGTTATCCGGCGTGATCATTTCATTCCATGTATTGATCGTGATTCCCGGATTAATATCGGTAAGAGTCCGGGTGGCCGAAGCAATTTTGGGAATGCCCACATCCTTGGTTCCATGCAGTATTTGCCGCTGGAGATTATTTAGCGAGACGGTATCGAAATCGATGAGCCCCAGCGTCCCAACGCCGGCGGCGGCCAGGTACAGGGCCGCCGGGGAGCCCAGGCCACCGGCGCCCACGATGAGCACCGATGATTCATTCAGGGCTATCTGGCCGGCCTCGCCTACCTCATCCAGGGCAATGTGCCGGGCATACCGGTTATACCAGTCCAGGGAACGGTCCACGGTGCGTGCCGAGGTACGCATGCTAACCACCCGCGATGGCGGAAATCACGGTCACCTTATCGCCTGCGGACAGCCTGGTTTCCAGGTCATTCCCATAACGGATATCATCTTCATTAACGAACAGGTTGATGTGCTGGTGCAAAAGCCCTTCATCGGAGAGCAGCCGCCGGCTGATACCGGGATACAGGTCCTTCATATTGTCCAGCGCTTCACCAACGGTAGCGGCCTGAATTTCAACTATATCCTGACCATTCACCAGCTGTTTCAGGGGACCCAGGAATTCAAATTGTACCGACACTTATTCTTACCTCCTCATTATTATTGACCAGTTCACTATATGACGAATACTTGGGTTCGATCAGCGGCAGCTCGGCAGCTCTATGTTTCACCAGATCGGCTGTCTTGAGGCCATTGCCGGTTATGCAGATCACCGTTACCGCGTCACGATTCAGCTTTCCCTGCTCCACCAGTTTACGGGTGACACCTACCGTAACACCACCGGCAGCCTCAGTAAATATACCCTCAGTTTCGGCTAATAGCGTGATCGATTCCACAACTTCTTCATCGCTCACGTCTTCGGCCCAGCCACCGGAACCGTTTATCACCCGGGATGCGCGCAGACCATCAGCCGGGGCGCCGATGGAGAGCGATTTCACCAGCGTATCCGGCTTGACCGGCGTGACCTGCTTCGCTCCGGTCTTCACCAAATCCGTGATGGGCGCACAACCGCTGGCCTGAGCGCCGTATATACGGGCGCTTTTATCTTCGGCCAGACCCACTTTTACCAGTTCCTTGAAGCCTTTGTCGATCTTGGAGATGAGGGAACCGCCGGCCATGGGGACCACCACCTGATCGGGCAGCCGCCAGCCCAGCTGTTCGGCGATCTCAAAACCCACCGTCTTCGATCCCTCCGAATAATAGGGCCTCAGGTTCACGTTGACGATGCCGATCTCTTCACGGTAAGCCAGCTCAGAACACAGCCGGTTGACTTCATCGTACGTGCCGTTGACCTTGACTACCCTGGTATCATAGCAGGCAGTCGCCGTTATCTTCTGATGTTCCAGATCCTGGGGAATCAGGATCACGCTGGACAGGTTCAGCATACTGGCCTGGGCAGCCATCGCGTTGGCCAGGTTGCCGGTAGACGCGCACGCTACCGTATCGAAACCGAAGTCTATGGCCTTGGCCAGCGCTACTGTAACCACCCGGTCCTTGAAGGACAAAGTCGGGAAATTGACAGCATCATTTTTGATATACAGATTCGGCATGCCCAGCACTTGTCCCAGCCGCCTGGCCTTTATCAGTGGGGTCCAGCCAACGGGCGTTTCGGGTACGCCGCCATCGATAGCAGGCAGTAATTCATGATAGCGCCACATGGTCGTTGGCCGTGCCGCAAATGCTTCCCGGCTCAGCCTGCCGCGGATACTTTCGTAATCGTAGGTCACTTCCAACGGACCAAAGCATTCGGGACAGACTGTCTCTGGTTTATACTCGGTCACGATGCCGCAACTGGTACATTCTAGTATCTGGTTCATAACCTGGCTTTCCATAATAAGAAAAACCCCCTCCACCGGCGGGTAGAGGGGGTTTTCAATAATTCTGTGTACTTTAAACTACAATTACCACTCATTACCCGCAAGTGTCGGACGGGGCATCATGATGCCCATCATAGCCATATACATACAGGTGGAGATTTGCGTGTTGTGATACATTGTTTCCTGATGCTTCACTTAAGATCGAGTGCTATTTTACCCAAAGGACGGCATGGCATGCAACAGAAATATGGCCGTGGCCCGGTTTCCGCCTGATTCCGTCTTCCAGAGCATTGCTTTCCGGTCGTACGTGCAGTATACTTCCCTACCCTGATCAACCCTGATATGGTCAGCTACCAGGCCCCTGGAGATGCCTTTACCCACGTAATCGTTGGCCAGACCGTGCAGCCTGAGCTCCACGCCATCAGTGAGAAACGCGCCAAAACTTTGACCGGCCACGCCGCGCAGCCGCACCTGGATATCACCTTTGAAGTTGCCCCCATTCTATCCGGTATGCGCCGAGAGAGCTGTTCCCCGGCTGATCAGTAGTTCTCAGGCTGAAATTATTTAACGTAGTGCAGCCAGTGGCCGTAATCGGAACGGCGCCCCTGCACAATATCGAAATAAAGACTGCGGAGTCGCCTGGTCATCTCACCGGGTTTCCCGTCACCGATAGTCTTGCCGTCCAGCTCCCGGATGGGCGTAACCTCTGAGGCCGTACCTGTAAAAAAGGCCTCGTCAGCCTCCAGCAGCTGTTCCGTCGTCATATCGGCAATCGTCACAGGAATACCGAGGTTCCCTGCTACCTGGATTATGGTATCACGGGTGATGCCCATCAGGATGGATGACTGCTCATCATTGGTATGTAAGGTTCCATCCTTCACCAGGAACAGGTTCTGGCCGGAGCCCTCGGCGATATTGCCTTCCATATTCAGCAGGAGCGCCTCATCGAAACCCCGTTCCCGGGCCTCCTGAACAGCCAGCATGGAGTTCAGGTACTGACCATTGGCCTTGGCAACCGTAGGCATGCTGGTATGATGAAACTTGCGCCATGATGACATGGTGATGCGCACGCCGTTATTGAGGCCGTCTTCGCCCAGATAGGCCCCCCAGTTAAAACAGGCCACCGCCACGTGGACCGGACAGCTGTTCGGGTGGACACCCAAGGTATCGAAGCCGTAGAAAATCACCGGACGCACATAAGCGCTGGTAAGCTCGTTCTTCCTGATCACAGCATCGCAGGCTGCCACGATCTCACTGGCGGAATAGGGCACCTTGATCTGATACAAACCGGCCGAGGCTACCATCCGCTCGATATGGTCCTCCAGCCGGAATACGGCCGGCCCATCATCGGTTTCGTAACACTTGATACCCTCAAAACAACCACTCCCGTAATGGAGGGTGTGGGACATGATGTGTACCGTACCTGCTTCCCAGGGTTTGATCTCACCGTCCATCCACAAATAATCGGTGTGTTTTCCGGATTTGCTGTGTCCCTTTGCCATAATAAACTCCAAATAAAATTAATTGGGTCCCGCCTGGATCGTTGATACCGCTTCCGTCTTGTACAGGAAGTAGTTCAGGCTGTCACTGATGGCCTGCCAACTGGCTTCAATTATATTCTCAGATACACCCACCGTTGACCAGGAGTTCAGTCCGTCGCTGGTTTCAATCAGTACCCTGACTTTTGCCGAGGTGCCGTCCTTCTCATCAAGTACCCGCACCTTGTAGTCCACCAGTCTCACGTCAGCCACCGCCGGGTAAAAACGCAGGAGGGCCTTGCGTACCGCGATGTCCAGGGCGTTGACGGGACCGACACCTTCCGCTACTGTGTGTTCCACCTCGCCATCAACCTGGATCTTGAGCACGACCTCCGAAACGGTAGGCCATTTCTCGCCATAGCGCACATAGACCCGGGAGTCCAGTACCTTAAAATAGGGTTTGAATTCCTCCGTCCGCGACTTGAGGAGCAGCTCGAAAGACGCTTCAGCCCCATCGAACTGGTAGCCTTCGTGCTCCAAGGTCTTGACCGACTTCACCACTTCGGCGGCTTTCTGCCTGGCATTCTGATCTTCCCAGTCCATGCCCAGCTCTTTGGCCTTATACCTGATATTGCTCTGTCCCGACAAATCCGATACCAGCACTTTACGGCTGGCGCCTACCAGATGAGGATCGATATGCTCATACATGGCGCTGTCCTTCATAACGGCGCTCACGTGTATGCCGCCCTTGTGGGAAAAGGCTGTCTGCCCCACAAATGCAGCCCGGTGGGGCGGCGCTATATTCATTATTTCCGCCACGGTGCGGGATATTTCGCTCAACCGGTCAAGTTGCATTTTTTGGCTGGTGACAGCGCCCATCTTCAACAGCAGGTTTGGCAGTACGCTGCACAGGTTGGCATTGCCGCAACGCTCACCAAGACCGTTAATGGTCCCTTGCACATGGGTAACGCCATTGGCCACCGCCAGCAACGTATTGGCCACCGCCAGTTCGCTGTCGTTATGGGCGTGGATGCCCAGCGGAGCATTGATCTCCTCGCGCACTTCCCGCACGATACGCTGCACCTGATCCGGGAGCGATCCACCGTTGGTATCGCACAGGACGATGGTTTCCGCGCCGGCTTTTTCAGCGGCTTTCAGCATTGTCAGGGCAAATTGGGGATCGTCCTTAAAGCCATCAAAGAAGTGCTCGGCATCGAACACTACCCGCACACCGTTCCGGCGCATATAGGCCACTGACTCAAAGATCAAGGCTTCGTTCTCCTCATCCGTGATCTGCAAGCTGGTACGGGAATGAAAGCGCCAGGTCTTGCCGAACAGGGAAACCACCGGTGTCTCCGCCTTAAGCAGGGCGTTCAGGTTGGTGTCGCTTTCTACTGCATCCAGCTTGCGGGCCGTCGATCCGAAGGCACAGATCCGGGCATGCTCAAGTTTCAGTCCCTTGACCTCCCTGAAGTAAGCCTCGTCACGGGGATTGCTGCCCGGCCAGCCGCCTTCAATGATGTCTATGCCAAACTCGTCCAGAATCCGGGTGATGCGCAGCTTGTCTTTCACCGACAGGTTGATCCCTTCGGCCTGCGTGCCGTCCCTCAGGGTGGTGTCGAACAGTTCTATTTTCGTTTTCTGCATCATACTGTATTATCTGGCTGCCAGATATTTCATCAATCCACCGGCAGTGATCACATCCCTGAAATAATCGGTGAAGGGCGAAAACCGGTATTCCTCGCCTTTAGTGATATTTTGGACCACACCTTTTTCCGGGTCAAGTTGTAGTTGGTCGCCGTTTGTTACCTTATCACTGATGCCGTCAATCTCGATGGCGTAAAAGCCGTTGTTGACGGCGTTACGGAAGAAGATGCGGGCGAAGGAATCGGCCAGCACCGCCCGTATACCGGCGCCACGGAGGGCCCAGACGGCGTGCTCACGGCTGGATCCGCAACCGAAATCGCCACCGGCCACTATAAAATCACCTTTGGCCACCTGATTGACGAAGTCCGCATCGATGTCCTCCATGGCGTGCCGGGCCAGTTCAGCCTCAGCGTGGACGATCAGGTAGCGAGCAGGAATGATCTCATCGGTATTGATGTGATCCCGCGGATACAAATGTGCCTTGCCTTGCATTAAGCGTCCTTTATAAATATTGCCGTGGATCGGTTAACACGCCCTTGATGGCCGTGGCCGCCGCCGTGGCCGGGCTGACCAGATACACCCGCGATCCCGGGTGCCCCATGCGGCCCACGAAATTCCGGTTGGTGGTGGAAACGCACACTTCATCCTCCGCCAGCACACCCATGTGGCCACCCAGGCAGGCGCCGCAGGTAGGCGTTGATATGACGCATCCCGCCTCGTAAAATATGTCAAACAGGCCTTCATCATGGGCCAACTTCCAGGCCGTGGATGTGGACGGCACCACGATGACCCGCACTCCTGGCTTTACCTTCTGACCCTTCATGATCTGCGCTGCCACCCGCAAATCTTCGATCCGGGCGTTAGTGCAGGAACCGATATAGACCTGGTCCACCGGCTCTTTCTCATCAGCAGCCAGGGAGGCGACGGTCCGGCCATTTGAAGGCAGGCTGGGCAGGGCCACGATGGGCTCCAGCTGGGAAACATCGATAGTCAGTTCCCTGGCGTAACGGGCGTCATCGTCGGCGGTGTAGATGGTCCACTCGGTGGTCTTGGCCCGGCCTTCCAGGTAGTCCAGGGTCACCTCGTCAGCCGCCATGACGGCGCACTTGGCGCCTGCCTCGATAGCCATGTTGGTGATGGTCATGCGGGCCTCCATGGACAGTTCCTTCAAGGCCTCGCCGTGGTATTCCAGCGCCTGATAGCGGGCGCCGTCCACGCCGATTTGCCGGATCAGTTCCAGCACAATGTCCTTGCTGTAAACACCAGCGGGCAGGCTGCCCTCCAGGTTCACGCGGATGGTCTCCGGCGCCTTGAACCAGAGTTCGCCGGTATACAGCGCAGCCGCCAGGTCGGTGGAGCCGATTCCCGCCGCGAAGGTGCCGAACGCACCGTGCGTACAGGTATGGGAATCGCTGCCGATAACCGTCTGTCCGGGGACTACGTGACCCTGTTCCGGCAGCAGCGAGTGGCAGATGCCGTGGCGACCCAGTTCATAGTAGTGCTCAATGCCGTTATCCTGCACCCACTGGCGTAGGTCCTTGGCCAGCTCGGCGCTTTTGATGTCCTTATTGGGGACAAAGTGGTCAGGCATCACTACCACTTTACCGGGATCGAAGATTTTATCCATGCCGTGATCTTTCAGCATCCGGATGGCCGGTGGCGTGGTCACCTCGTGGCACATGATCAGGTCGATCCGCGCCTGTATCAGATCACCGGGCGCTACCGGTCCGGCATGCGAATGCGCCGTCAGTAATTTCTCGGTAATGGTCATGCCCATGAATTGACTGTACTCCCTGTTAAACGATATCGCTTGGTAATACGGAGGCGGCTTCCTGCTCATCCTCCGCCGCCCGGGCATCATTCAGGGCGTATATGTAGGCCAGCACACTGGCCTCGATTATATCCGTGGAAATGCCCCGGCCCATGAAAACACGGTCGCCTTTACGGACCCGCACCAGTACCTCACCTTGCGCGCCCCGTCCGGCCGTCACCGAGCGAACCCGGTACGATTCGATGCGGAAATCGGTATTCAGGGCGCGGTCAATGGCCCGGAAGCAGGCATCCACTGGGCCATCTCCAATAGCCGACTCATGAATCACGCCATCACGCGTCTTGATGCTGACTGTGCCCGTCGACAATGCGCTGGTACCCGCCGTTACCTGCAAGGCCTCAAGGTGGTAGTGCTCGGGCAGACCGTGAATTTCATCACCCATGAGCATCCGCAGGTCATCATCGAAGACTTCTTTCTTCGTGTCAGGCAGCTCCAGGAAGCGCTCGTATATTTTCTGCAGCTCCTTATCACTGGGATGATAGCCCAGGGCTTTTAGCCGGTCGACCAGACCGTGACGCCCTGAGTGGCGGCCCAGGACGATGCGTGTGTGAGACTTGCCGATGAGATCGGCGCTGATAATCTCGTACGTCTGCGAGTTTTTAAGCACGCCATCCTGGTGAATGCCGGCTTCATGGGAAAAAGCATTATCGCCCACGATAGCCTTGTTGGGCTGCACGATCAGGCCCGTAAAGGCGGAGACCATCTTGCTGGTATTGAAGATCTCCTTCACATTTATATTGGTGGTGCTGCCCCAATAATCCTCCCGCACCTTCAGCGCCATGACAATTTCTTCCAGTGAGGCGTTACCGGCACGCTCGCCAATGCCGTTGATAGTGCATTCCACCTGCCGGGCGCCGTTCTGGATGGCCGCCAGCGAGTTAGCCACGGCCAGGCCCAGATCGTTGTGGCAGTGGGCGCTGATAACCACCTTATTGATGTTACTCACTTGCTCCCTGAGAGTGGCGATCTTGGCCCCGAACTCGGCGGGCATGGTGTACCCGGTCGTGTCGGGAATATTGACCGTGGTGGCGCCCGCTTCGATGGCCGCTTCCAGCACCTCCGCCAGGTAGCTGGTATCCGTGCGGCCGGCATCTTCGGCGGAAAACTCCACGTCATCGGTGAAGGTCCGGGCATAGGCTACAGCGTCCCGGGTCATTTGCAGGATGGTTTTGCGCTTGGCCTTCAACGACTTGCCGTAGCGGTCATCCCGGAACTTTTCCTTGATATGGATATCGGAAGTGCCGATAAACGTATGGATGCGAAAGTGATCAGACTGCCGCAGTGCATCATAGGCCGCCTTGATATCACCTTCCACCGCCCTAGCCAACCCGGCCACGGTAACATCAACGCTATCGGAAATCTGTTTCACGGCGTCAAACTGCACCGGCGAGGATACGGGGAATCCGGCCTCGATAATATCCACACCCAGCCGGGCCAGTTGGCGGGCAATCTCCACTTTTTCCGGTACATTCAGCGAAGCGCCCGGCGACTGCTCGCCATCCCTGAGGGTCGTGTCGAAAATGATAATATTATCCTGCATACTATTCCAATTCCCTTCGTTACGGCGTCACACCGGACGCCTGCTGTACATCGAGAATCCCGGATAGGGATTCGATTATTCTGTCGCGCATGTCCGTAGTCGATAAAGGTTTCGTGCCCGGTTCTGCTATGTCGGTGGTACGCTGGCCCGCCGCCAGGGTCTGGTCGATGGCCTGGTCAAGAGCTTGTGCCATAGCAGGCAGCTTGAACGTGCTGTGAAACAGCATGCCCACCGAGGCGATCATGGCAATCGGATTGGCGATATTCTGTCCCGCGATATCGGGGGCGGTGCCGTGGACCGGCTCGTACATGGCATACCCGGCGCCCAGTGACGCCGAGGGCAGCATGCCCAGGCTGCCGGTGACCATGGCGGCGGCATCGCTCAGAATGTCGCCGAACATGTTCTGCGTCAGGATCACGTCAAACTGGGCCGGCTGCCGCACCAGCTGCATGGCGGCATTATCCACGTACATGTGATCCAGTTCGACCTGCTGATAATCCTTGTGCACTTCGCAGACTACCTCCCGCCAGAACTGCGAACTTTCCAGCACGTTGGCCTTATCCACCGATGTCACCTGTCCCCGCCGGGTAGCCGCCAGTTCGAACGCTGACCGGGCAATGCGCTCCACTTCCGGCCTGGTGTAGACCAGTGTATTCCAACCCCGTTCACTGTCATAGCCCCTGGGCTCACCGAAGTAGATACCCCCGGTCAGTTCGCGCACAACTACCAGGTCTGTGCCTTGTACATACTCTCGTTTGAGCGACGAAGCATCCAGCATGGCATCGTAGACCCTGGCGGGCCGCAGGTTGGTGTACAGCCCCAGTGCTTCCCGCAGACGAAGGAGCGCCCGCTCCGGTTTCCGGTCGTGGGGCTGGTTGTCCCACTGGGGACCACCGATTGCACCCAGAAGCACGGCATCGGCGTCATAACAGGCCTGGAGGGTGTCATCCGTGATGGGTGTGCCGTGCTGATCGATAGATGCGCCACCGATAGGATGGCGGGACAGTTCCAGGGTCAGCTTAGCGGCCCGGGTCATGACGTCCATGACGTCCAGGGCGGCCTCCATGACTTCCGGGCCGATGCCGTCACCGGGGAGAATTGCAAGTTTGTATTTCATGCCGGGACGTTCCCGGAGCCACCAGGCAGCCAGCTCATCATCTTGCGCAGTCGGGCGCCTACTTTTTCGATCTGGCTGTTCTGATATTCTTTGCGCAGCCGCTCCAGTTCAGGTTGGCCGGCCTCGTTTTCCCTGATCCATTCCCGGGCAAAGCTGCCCTCCTGGACTTCCTTCAGAATCTGCTTCATTTCCTGGCGTGTCTGTTTGGTGATGATGCGGCTGCCCCGGGTCATGCCGCCGTACTCGGCCGTATCGCTGACCGAGTAATTCATGCGGGCTAGACCGCCTTCGTAATACAGGTCCACGATCAGCTTGAGTTCATGCAGACACTCAAAATAGGCCAGCTCCGGTGGATACCCGGCTTCCACCAAAGTCTCAAATCCGGCCCGGATCAGTTCTTCAGAACCACCGCACAATACCGCCTGTTCACCGAAAAGGTCGGTCTCGGTCTCATCCTTGAAATTAGTCTCGATCACTCCCGCCTTGGCGCCACCTATGCCTTTGGCCCAGGCCAGGGCCAGCTGCATTGTGTTGCCCGCTGGATCCTGATGCACAGCCACCAGACAGGGCACGCCCTGGCCCTCCTGGTAAGTGCGGCGCACCAGATGGCCGGGGCTTTTGGGCGCGATCATCATAACGTTTATATCTTCCGGTGGCGCAATCTGCCCATAGTGGATATTGAAGCCGTGGGCAAAAGCCAGGGTATTGCCGCTTTTCAGGTGTGGAGCAATATCCTGGTCATACACGGCTTTCTGATGCTGGTCAGGCAGCAGCACCATGATCACATGGGCCCAGGCCGAGGCTTCCGCTACCGTTTTCACTGCCAACCCGGCCTTCTCGGCTGCACCCCTGGATTTACTGCCTTCACGCAATCCGACGCAGACCTCCAGGCCGCTTTCGTGGAGGTTCAGGGCATGGGCGTGCCCCTGGCTGCCGTAGCCCAGCACGGCCAGCTGCCTGCCCCGCAGATAAGAAAGATCGGATTCCTGCTCATAATACATGTTGATCATACTGTCATTCCTTTCCACCGGGCCTTATCCTGACTGGCCTTGCCCCGGGAGCTTTTCCACAAGTGCAGGTTGCCGTTATCGGTGGGATTCTGTGGGCCTCGGGTAATAGCCACTTTACCGGCCCGTACTATTTCGATAATCCCATAGGTGGCCAATACATCGATCAGGGATTCGATCTTGGTCGGTTCGCCGGTTATTTCCACCACCAGCGACTCCATCCCCACGTCTACGATTCTGCCGCGATACATATCTACCAGGGCCGCTATTTCACCCCGCGTGGCTCCCGCGGACTGGACCTTGATCAGGGCGTGTTCCCTCAGGATGCAGGGCAGATCGGTGACATCGGTGACATCGATGACGTTGACCAGTTTCAGCAGGTTTTGCCGGATGATATTGCGCCGCAGCCGTTCCTCCTCATCGGTTACGATGGTCAAACGGCTGGCGCCCGGCACCTCGCTGTGTCCCACCACCAGGCTCTCGATGTTGAAATTGCGGCGTCGGAACAGGCTGGCGATGCGATTCAGCACGCCGGGCTTGTCCTCCACCAGGGCAATTAAGATCTGTTTCATCGCTGTCTTCCTATTCTATGCGGTTTTAGACTCTTCTTTATCAGGATGGGGCCGGCGAATCATCTCATCCAGGCTGGCCCCGGTTGGTACCATGGGATAAACCATATCATGCTGCTCCACCACGAAATCGATCAAAACGGGGCCCTTGACTTTCCGTGCCTGCGCCATCGCCGCGGGAATATCATCTAATCGATCAATGCGCAAACCGGTCAGGCCGTAGGCTTCGGCCAGTTTTACGTAATCGGGGCTGGATATGGGCGTTTCGGTATAGCGGGCTTCATAAAACAGCTGCTGCCACTGGCGCACCATGCCCAGGTAGCCGTTATTGATAATGGCGATGTTGATGTTGGCCCCTTCCTGGACCGCCGTGCCCAGTTCCTGGATATTCATCTGGATGCTGCCATCCCCGGCTATCACCCAGATCTCCTTGTCCTTTGCGTGGAAACTGGTTCCGATGGCTGCCGGCAGACTGAAACCCATGGTACCCAATCCGCCGGATGTGACCAGCGTATGGGGTTGCTCATGCCTGTAGTACTGGACTTCCAGCATCTGGTGCTGCCCCACGTCGGAGATGATGATGGTATCATCGGGCGTACCCTCCCAGATGGCCTTGATCACCTGGGCGCCCATGAGCGTATCTGATTCCAGGTTGACCGCGTCGCGCTGTTCGGCGTCACTTTTCCAGGCCGCAATTCTGTCCAGCCACTCCTTGCGGTTACCATTCTTCAAACCGGGCAACACCTGCTCCAGTACCGTTGCCAGATCGGCGTTGATGGCCAGATTTACACGAATGTTCTTATTCAGCTCCGAGGCATCGATATCGATATGGATTTTCTCCGAATCGGGTGAATAGGTGGCCAGCTTGCCCGTTACCCGGTCATCGAAGCGCATGCCGCAGGCCACCAGCAGGTCTGCTTCCTGGATGGCGTGATTGGCGCTGGCCGTGCCGTGCATGCCCATCATACCCAGGTTCAACGGGTGGCTGGCGGGCACGGCCCCGATCCCCAACAACGTAGTACTGGCTGGTATGTTGGCGATCTCCATCAGTTTGAGCAGCGGTTTGGTGGCATCAGACATCAACACGCCGTGACCCACCAACAAGACAGGCTGCCGGGCCTTGTTCACCATGGCAACCATTTCGTCAACCTGTTCCTCCGTGGCATTCTCCGGCGGATGATAGCCGGGCAGATGGATCGGCTCCGTTGGATACTCAAATTCCGTTTGCGCTGCCTGAATATCCTTGGGTATGTCGATCAGCACCGGCCCCGGACGGCCAGTACGGGCGATATAAAAGGCCTCCCTGATGGTCTCGGCCAGATCCTCCACATGGGTCACAAGGTAACTGTGCTTGGTCAGGGGCAGCGTGGCTCCGGTGATATCGGTTTCCTGGAAGGCGTCCGCGCCCAGGGAGGTCTTGGCCACCTGGCCGGTGATACAGACCATGGGAACTGAATCCATCATGGCCGTCGCAATGCCGGTGATCAGGTTGGTGGCCCCGGGACCGGACGTGGCCATGACCACTCCCACCTTGCCGCTGACCCGGCTGTAGCCGTCAGCCGCGTGGGCCGCGCCCTGCTCGTGGCGCACCAGGACGTGCTTGATCTTATCCCGATAGGCCGTCAGGGTATCATAAATGGGCAGATTCGCGCCTCCCGGATAGCCGAATACCACTTCCACTCCCTCGCGGATCAGCGATTCCCAGACTATCTCCGCCCCGGACAGCATTTTCTTTGCAGATTTCATACTCACGCTTCCTTCGTTATTTAATATCCTGTTTCAACACGGCGCCCGTATTAGCGCTGGTCACAAAGCGGGCGTAGCGGGCCAGGTAGCCATGCTTTATTTTCAGTTCAAATGGCGGCCGTTCAGCCAGACGCCTTTGTATCTCGGCATCGGAAAGGGCCACCGACAGTTGCCGGTTCGGTACGTCAACGGTGATCATATCGCCTTCATTCAGGGCTGCCAGGGGACCGCCTTCAGCCGCCTCCGGGGATACGTGCCCCACACACGCCCCACGGGTGCCGCCGGAAAACCGCCCGTCCGTGATCAGGGCCACTTGATCCTCCAAACCCATTCCCACAATGGCGCTGGTCGGCGACAGCATTTCCGGCATACCGGGGCCACCCCGGGGGCCTTCATAGCGGATCACCACCACCTCTCCGGGTTGCACCTCCCCGGCGAGAATGCCCTTTAATGCCGTGTCCTGTGAATCATAAATCCGTGCCGGACCCGAGTGCACCATCATATTGTCTTCGATGGCCGCAGTCTTTACCACCGATCCCTCCGGCGCCAGGTTGCCATACAGGATTGCCAGACCGCCTTCCGGTGAATAGGGCTCCGCCAGTGACCGGATGACCTGCCGGTTAGTGACTTCGGCCGCTGCAATGTTTTCGCCCAGGGTCTTACCGGTAACGGTGGGACAGGCCAGGTCCAGAAGACCATCAATGCCGGCGATCTCCTTCAGTACAGCGCTTACTCCACCGGCGGCGTCCACATCCTCCATGTGCACTTCACGGCTGGCGGGGCTTACCTTGCAGATGTGGGGTACCCGACTGGCCAGCTGATTCAAGCGGCCCAGGTCGAAATCAATCCCTGCTTCGGACGCCAGGGCCAGTATGTGCAATACCGTATTGGTGCTGCCGCCCATGGCAAGGTCCAGGGCAAAGGCGTTATTGATGGAGGCTTCCGTAATAATATCGCTGGGTTTGATATCCCTCGCCACCAGATCGATAATGCGTTCACCAACCTGGCTCACCAGCTCTTTGCGGCGGGGATCAACCGCCAGCACCGAGCCGTTACCCGGCAGGGCGATACCCAGCGCCTCCATCAGGCAGTTCATGGAGTTGGCGGTGAACAGACCGGCGCACGAGCCGCAGGTGGGGCAGGCCGACTTTTCCAGATCTTCCAGGCCGGCGTCGTCAACAGCCCCGGTCTGATATTGGCCCACCCCTTCAAACACCGAGATCAAATCTATCTTTTCGCCGGAGGCGCTGCGCCCGGCCTTCATGGGACCGCCGGAGACAAATATGGTGGGCACGTTCAACCTGACCGCCGCCATGAGCATACCCGGCACGATCTTGTCGCAGTTGGTAAGGCACACCATGCCATCCAGGCAATGGGCGGCCATCACCGTCTCCACGCTGTCGGCGATGAGTTCCCGGCTGGGCAATGAATAGCGCATGCCCACGTGCCCCATGGCGATGCCGTCACATACACCGATGGTATTGAACTCAAAGGGCACACCCCCCGCCGCACGGATGGAGTCCTTGGCGATTTTGCCCAGACCCTGCAGGTGTACGTGGCCCGGTATCAGGTCGATATACGAATTAGCCAGTCCGATGAACGGCTTCTGAAAATCGTCGTCGGACTGTATGGCCCCGGTGGCCCGCAACAGACTGCGGTGGGGGGCCTTGTCGAATCCGGCTTTAATCTGATCTGAACGCATGCAAATTCCCTGTCAACTTGTCCTTAGGGACAGTCAATCACGAATCTGCTTGCTTTGGGCTAGTATCTGGGGAGTAGTTGCGAGATTGTGATTAACTGTCCTTTGATGCTAGCCTATTACAATAGCCAGCAGGACGTTAATCACAATAATCAACAATACGACGCGCAGTCGCAGGCTGAGGGTAGAGGATATCCTTCGTTGCAAACCGGTATTCCCGCCACGACGGTGCCAGTTTCCAATGGTTTGCTTTGAAGAATAGCGTTTCATTTTGCCCTTAACCTGCACCGACCTTATAAATCGATGGGTGGAATAGTAAACAGCGTCCGGGGGGCAGCGCAACACCTAATTGCCAAACAGCTAAATAAAGTTGGCCGCTGCGTCTGAATGGATGGCTGATTATCCTCCCACTTACTGTACTGCTTCGGTTTTTGCCGGAATAACTTTAGCGCGGCCGCATAATTTACGTGCCGGCGGCAAATATTTCTTCCGTGAAGCAGGTCCGGGTGCCTTTGTGGCAGGCCGCGCCCACCTGCTCAACCTTGATCAGCAGGGTGTCCCGGTCGCAATCGGTTGTAATTGACGAAATCTTCTGCGTATGGCCGCTGGTCTCGCCCTTGCGCCACAACACCTGTCTGCTGCGCGACCAGTAACATGTGCGGCCTTCCACCAAGGTAATCTTCAGGCTCTCGGCGTTCATATACGCCAGCATCAACACGTCGCCATTATCCTTGTCCTGTACAATGGCGGGAATGAGGCCGTCGGCACTATACTTGAGGTTATCAATAACATCCAATTCCACTTTCATTTTAATCTCCCAAGGGGCGAACAGGGATACCCTGCCCGGCCAGGTAGTTTTTTACGTCTTTTATTGAAATTATTGAGCGGTGGAATACCGAGGCCGCCAGCACCGCGTCCGCTTTTCCCGCAGTCAGAGCATCCGCGAAGTGCTCCAGTCTGCCGATACCCCCGGAAGCGATCACCGGCACGGAAACCAGCTCGCTCACCTGTCGCGTGATTTCCAGGTCTACGCCGGCCTGGGTGCCGTCGGCATCCATGCTGGTAAGCAGAATTTCACCGGCGCCCCGGTCCACCGCCTCTCCTATCCAGGACGTCGCTTCACGGCCGGTGGGCTTTGTGCCGCCATGGGAATAGACCTGCCAGCCATCACCCTGACGGGTCACATCGACGGCCAGTACGATGCACTGGGAACCAAACTGATGAGCGCCTTCAGTGATCAGTTCCGGGCGGACCAGCGCAGCAGTGTTGATGGCTGTTTTATCTGCTCCGGCCATGAGCACCGCCTCCAGATCATCCACCGTTCGCAGTCCACCGCCGATAGTGAAAGGAATGAATACTTCCCGGGCGACCCGCGTCACCAGGTCCACCACGTTTTTGCGGGCCTCAAGGGTGGCGGAGATATCCAGGAACACCAGTTCATCGGCGCCTTCATCGCTGTAGCGGGCGCCCAGCTCCACCGGGTCACCCTCATTCACCAGGTTTTGAAACTTGACGCCTTTTACCACCTGGCCGTCGCGCACATCCAGGCAGGGTATGATCCGGCGGGTCAGCATACCATTTCCTCCAACGTCACCCGGCCTTCGTAGTAAGCCTTGCCCACAATCACCCCGCTGACCCCATACTTCTCCAGCGCCCGCACGGCCTGGATGTCGGCCGCCGAGCTGATGCCACCGGAGGCCGTAATTGCCATGCCGGTATTACGGGCAATGTCTTCCAGCTGGTCCAGATTCGGCCCTCGCAAAGCGCCATCGGTGGCAATATCGGTATAGATCACCCGGGAAAAGCCGTAACCCTCCAACTCGCTGATCAGGTCCCGTGCCAAAACGTCTGAAGTCTCCTGCCAGCCCTTGACAGCCACCAGTCCCGCGCGGGCATCCACGCCCGCCACCAGCCGCCCCGGGAACTGCTTCATCCAGGCGTCAAGTGATTCAGCACGGCCCAAAAGGGACGTCCCCAGGATAACCTGTGCCGCGCCGCTGTCGAGGGCGGCTTGCAGGTGTTCAGCGGTGCGCAAGCCCCCGCCCAGTTCAACGCCAATGCCGGTGGCGGCGATGCTGTTCACCGTATCCAGGTTGCGCGGCTCCCCGGCCCTGGCTCCATCCAGGTCCACCACGTGCAGCCAGTCCAGACCGGCCGCCAGAAACCGGCGGGCCTGCTCTTCAGGACTGAGGGAATATTGTTTGCTCTGGCGATAATCGCCCCGGGTCAGGCGCATGCAACGGCCGTCCATGATATCGATGGCGGGGATCACCTTAAATCCGGCCATGGGCGTACCTTTCCAGTAGTGCCAGTCCGTAGGCCTGCGATTTTTCCGGGTGAAACTGGACACCCATCACATTATCCGTGCGAATGGCCGCTGCTATGGACCCGCCAAAGTCGGTAAGTCCGATCACGGCAGTTTCGCTCGCGGGCACGCAGTGGAATGAATGGACGAAGTAACCGTAACCCGGCTGTGGCATCAAGGGATCACCGCCCAGCGGATCGACCTGATTCCAGCCCATGTGCACATCGCGCTCAGCGCCGGTAATTTTCCGCACTTCACCCGGTATCAGGTTCAGGCCCTTATGGGCGCCGTGCTCGTAACTGGTATCGAGCAGCAGTTGCATCCCCAGGCAAATGCCCAGCAGCGGTTTGCCATCGGCGGCCCAAGCTTGCAGGAACTTGTCGAGGCCCAGTTGCCGGATACGCTCGATGGCGGGACCAAAAGCTCCCACGCCAGGCAGGATCAGTCTTTGGCAGTGCCCCAGTTCGTCCGGATTGGCGCTGTAGATGAACGGCGCATCAAGGCTGTCCAGGGCATTCCCCAGGCTGCCGATATTACCCATGCCGTAATTGACCAGACCGATCATCGCACACCCTTGGTGGAGGCCACTCCCCCAGTGCGTTCCCGCAAGGCTGCCCGCAAGGCCAGGCCCAGGGCTTTGAACAGGCTTTCGATAATGTGATGGGCGTTCTCACCATAGAGGCAACCGGCGTGCAGGTTCAGACGGGCTTCCTGGGCGAAGGAGCGAAAGAAATGACCGGTCATGGCCGTTTCGAAGACCCCCACCCGCTCCACGTTGAACTCCGCCCGAAATACACTGTAAGGCCTGCCGCTCAAGTCGACGATCACGCGGCACAGGGCTTCATCCAGGGGCACAAAAGCGGCCCCGAAACGCTCTATTTCGGCGCGGCCCAGCGCCACTTTGCCAAAGGCCTGCCCTAATACCAGACCCACATCCTCTACCGTGTGATGGGTGTCGACTTCCAGGTCACCCGTGCAGTTCAGATCAAGGTCCCAACCGGCCCAGAAAGCCAGTGAAGTGAGCATGTGGTCAAAAAAGCCGATGCCGGTATTGACATTGATTTGGCGGTTTCCGGCTACCTTCAGGGTTATGCTGATGTCTGTCTCGCTGGTCTTGCGGTTCAGTGTGACGGCGTAATTATCCATTGTCCACCTTTATTTCTGCGAGCATCTCCGTCACTGTCCGGAATGATTGCTCGACATTATCCCAAGGCACAGGCCCCGGACCTATATAACAGAAATCAACGGTCGCACCGGCCCGTTGAGCGTTGCGGGCAAGTTCCAGATCATCCCGGGCATCACCTGCGTAAATGGCCCGCCGGCTGCCAAGATTGTCCAGTATGCCCAGCAGTTTTGTCGGATTGGGCTTATTCCCGGCGGGATCGTCAGCCACCGCAACCTGAGCCTCCGGCAACCTCCACCCCAGGACCTGGAAGGCCAGTTCCAGCTCCAGCCGGCTGCGTCCCGTGACAATTCCGGCTCGCTGTATGAGCGGCTTGATCTGTCCGGCCGCCAACAGGGGTATTTCTTCCCTCCAGCGGCCCGGTCCGTTGAGTGTGGCCGGGTCAAAGCCAAACAGTTGACGACAGGCCGTGCCGCCGCCGTAGGCTTCCATGGCCAGACGGGTAACTTTTTCGACCAGTTCCCGTGGCAGTGGGCCGCCAATCACGGCTGCCAGACCGTCCAGCCCGCCACCGGCCGCGTCGATGCTCCGGACAAACTCGGGGAAAGCTTGATGATCCGCCCTGAGCACCCAACCCGCCCCGGCCAGGGCAACATGCCAGTCGTCGTTGAAACCACGAATTTCCTTCAGCATCCTGACCTCGGCAGAGGTAAACAGATCTGAACCAGTGGCTGCCTGCACAGCGTCAACGGCGGCGGCCTGGAACGAGCGGCTGGTGTCTATGAGCACACCGTCCACATCAAAGATGACCGCATCGTAACTCATGCCAGCTCCGCCACGACGTCAATCAGGGCATCGTTTTCATGGGGTGCTCCAACCGTAACCCGGACCGCGTTGGAACAACCGGGATAGGCCGACACGTCCCTTACCAATATGCCTTTGCCTGCCAGTGCGGAAAAGGTCTCGCCGGGACCCGCAGGCGTCTCCAGAAGAAAGAAGTTTGCCTGCGAAGGCCAGGTCCTTACGCCGGTTAATTCAATCAGCCGGTTGATCATCCGATCACGCTCCTGCACGATGTTCCCGGCATGATCATCCACCAGTTGCCGGTAATCCAGGATCGTCTGTCCGGCGATCAGCGACGGTACATCAATATTATATGGCAGCAGTCCCTTCTGCGCCTGGACAGCAAGTTCGCTGTGCATAACGGCATAGCCCAAACGGAAGCCGGCCAGCCCACAGGCCTTGGAGAAGGTGCGAGTCACCACCAGGTTGGGATACTTGTCCAAAAGACCAATGGCCGTGACCCTGGAAAAATCGTAATAGGCCTCGTCCACAATGACCAGCCCCTCTGCCGTGGCGGCCACCTTTTCGATCAGGTCAAGGCTCATCAGATTGCCGGTAGGCGAGTTGGGATTGCATAGAATGGTCAGGCGGGCGGCCGCTGTTTTCGGCAGCAGATCAGCTTCATCAACGGCATAAGCAGAATCCAGATCGGAAGTAATGATTTGGGATTGCATTTGTTCGCCCAGCATTCGATAGACCGGAAAGGTAGGCGCCAGCGTGCACATCCGGTCGCCCGGTCGCAGCACCACCTTGGTCAGGGCTGCAAGCACCTCGTTCGAGCCTTTACCCAGCAGTATCATTTCCGGCGACAGGCGCAAATATTCCGCCAACCTTGCCCTCAGTTCAAGCGGTACCAGCGGCGGGTAGCGGTTCCACTCAACCTCGGCCAGTCGGTTGGTGACTTCCTTTTTGATCTGCTCCGGCCAGTCCCAGGGAGATTCGTTCTGGTTCATTTTGTGCCGGTACCCGGACAGCCTGATCCGATAAGGGGCTTGATCCAATACTTCCGGCTTGATCCACTGTTGCAATGGCAGATTAGACATCGTGCTCCTTTCGAATAGCTACGGACAAGGCGTGGCCGGCCAATCCTTCCCCCTCCGCCAGTAATTTGACCTTATCAGCGCTGGCCCTGAGGGTCTGTTCGCTTACTTTGACTACCGAATACGGCACCAGGTAGTCATACACCGACAAAGGGCCCCGGTAGCGGGCTTGTCCCGCTGTGGGCAAAGTGTGGTTGGCGCCTGACCAGTAATCACCCCAGGCCACCGTCGCTAAGCCACCGGCAAAGATGGCGCTGGCTTTTAATCGGGGCATCCACTTTTCCTGTTCCGCGAGTTGAACGCACAAGTGCTCCGGCGCTATTTCATTCACTGCTCCCGCGCACTCTTCCAGGTTCTCGCCAACGTAGATGAAGCCTTGGTTTTGCAAAGCCCGGGAAACCACATCAGCAGTAGGTAGCTTGGCCAACAGTTTAGCTACGGCTCCGATAACGGCCTCAGCCACAGTTGAACTGTCGGTAACCAGCGCCGGCCACGCCATTGGATCGTGCTCGGCCTGTGAGATCAGGTCCGCGGCCACCCATTTTGCATTGGCTGACTCATCGGCGAGGATAACCACCTCGGTGGGTCCGGCCAGCATATCTATTCCCACCTGAGCCGAGACGGACTGCTTGGCGGCGGTCACATACCTGTTGCCGGGGCCGGTGATGCGTTCCACCGGCCGGATGGTCTCGGTGCCATAAGCCAGAGCCGCCACGGCCTGCGCGCCGCCGATACAATAGACTTCAGTGATACCGAGCAATCCGCACACGCCTAATATAACATCATCCGGCCGACCAGACGGCGCCGGCGGGGTACAGACTGCGATTTCTCGAACACCTGCGGTCTGAGCCGGAATGACGTTCATGAGTACGGTGGATAGTAAGGGATAGCGGCCGCCGGGCACGTAGATTCCCACCCGTTCCAGCGCTCGCCAGTTCCATGATACTTCCGTCCCGTCGGGTTGGATATGGCTGAATCCTTCGGGCAACTGCAACTGGTGGAAACGGCGGATATTGTCGGCAGCTTCGGTTATAGCGGCCCTCAACGCCGGGACTAACGTGAGAGACGACTCCCGCGGTAACTCACTGGAGACAACGGGTGAATCGATAACCAAGCCATCGAATTTCTCCGTGAACTCACGAATGGCGTTGTCTCCACCAGCCCGCACATCCCGGATGATGGTGTCCACCTCAGGCAGGCCCTCGGTAAAAGCCGAGCGACGCTTCTCCAGCCGTCTGTTGAACTCCGCTCGATCAGTTATGACAGGCAGTTTCATCATCCGGGAATCACCTTATTCAAAGGATACTCGATTATGTCGGTGGCGCCTGATTCGAGCAAAGCAGGAATCAACCGGCGCACTTCGACCTCCTCTACAATCACCTCCAGGGCGGCCCCGGAACCGTTAT